>JBGPRA010000186.1:0-4428 GCA_041489375.1 Bathyarchaeia archaeon
AAGGGTAGATAAACGGTTGCGGTTGTGTTTGGCGGCACAACGACTTCATATTCGAACCTACCCCCATCCATCCCCCAGTGTGAGACGACCTCCCCGTAGTTGGTCGTGAGTGTTCCCTTAGCATAGGTAAGCCCACCACCAGGTTGAGGATGTAGGATAATGTGTTTATACCCTGGCTGTGATGGATCGATATCGATACCTGCGACCGTGCTATAGAGCCACGCACCAATCGATCCGTAGGCATAGTGGTTGAACGAGTTCATTTCAGGATTCTGGAAGCCGTTTTCTGAGGTCCAGCCATCCCATCGCTCCCAGATCGTGGTCGCCCCCTGCTTCACTGGATAGAGCCATGACGGCCACGTGTCCTGCAGCAGTAGCGTGTAGGCGACGCTGAGTCGTCCATATTCGCTGAGCACATGTAGTAGATATGGGGAGCCCACAAAACCGGTCGAGAGGTGCATAGCGCGACGCTCGATGTCGGCGACCAGTTCACCTACTGCCTCCTGCCTAAGTTTTTTTGGTAACAGATCGAAGTACAGAGCCAAAACGTAGGCTGTTTGAGTAGGTGCGAATAGGTCCGTGTTAAAGACTCGAGACGGGATCGGTTTATAATCGAGGACCGGGAGATCGCCCCGAGAGATCCTATCCAAATCGTCCATTTTTTGCCTCACCTTTGAAACTGGAGATGAGGCGCCAAGTATTCCCCTGCCTCTTAAATACCGGGAGCCAAATGCCTTTTTCACATCGGCGAAGAGCTTGTGATACCTCTTCGCATCGGACGCCTTGCCTAGGACAGCAGCAATACGCGCCATCAGGCTCGCATCGTATGCAAGGAAAGCTGTACCGATCAGGTCACGTGGCGTAGCCGCGTTAATCGATAGCCAGTCCCCAAAACCCGGCCAACCCTCAAACTCGGGTGCACAACGGATGTAGCCGGGGCTTGAGTTAGTGATGAACTGCATGAACTTTCGCATGACTTCATAATTTTCTTCGAGGATCCCCTTATCGCCGTAGTAAAGATATACTGTCCATGGGCAGATGACCGCGGCATCAGCCCAGGCAGGGCCACCATCCTCCGGTAAATTCGCTACCTTGGGTATGACTGCTGGTACTGAGCCCCCCTCACCTTGTGCATCAGCCAGGTCCTTAGCCCACCTGGTCATGAAGCCGGCGACACCCATGTTGAAAGCTGCGGTACGCACAAAGACCTGAATGTCCCCGGTCCATCCCAGCCGCTCATCACGTTGGGGGCAGTCGGTGGGCACATCGACGAAGTTCCCCCTCTGACCCCAGACAATGTTATGTTGCAGTCCATTGACTGTCTCGTCAGAACACTTGAATTCACCAGTTGTAGGCAAATCTGAGTATATGACGACGCCAGTGATTGTGTCACGATTCACCTCTCCCGAGTATCCCACAGTTTCGACGTATCGGAAGCCGTGGAAGGTGAACCTTGGCTCCCACGACTCCTCGCCAACTCCCTTGAAGGTATAGTAATCGGTTGCGCGAGCCGTGCGTAGGTTGTCTGTATAGAGGGTGCCATCCGGGTTAAGCACTTCAGCAAAGCGGATAGTAACTGTCGTTCCCTTCGGCGCTTTGCCTTTAATACGGATGCGACCAACCATGTTCTGCCCTAGATCGAAGATGTACCTAGGCGCGTCGGGGCTGCTCTTATTTATGGGGTCGCTGATAGGTCTTAATTCATAGAAGCGGCGCACCGTCGGCCCATTTGTGGCCACAATTTCGATATCGGGGTCCTCAAACACCTCTACAAAGTGCCAGTCCCTATCGTCGTAACTTGGCTGATCCCAACCCGGTATCTCCAGACGCGCATCATACGCCTCGCCCATGATGAGATCGTTCTCAAGGAGCGGGCCGAACCGGTGTTTCCATTTGCGATCCGTAGTGACTGTAACTAAACTTCCATCAACGAGGTTGATTTCAAGTTGAGCAAGGAGACGAGGTCGATCGAAGTACTGCTGACGGTGAAGCAAACCGATATGCCCCACCGCCCACCCATCGCCGAGGATTATCCCCATCACATTTTCGCCTCCGTGAAGGAGGTTAGAAACATTGTAAACTCTGTACTGCACACGTTTTCTGTAATCAGTCCAACCGGGAGCGAGAACCTCGTCGCTTACAAGCTGCCCGTTGATTGAGCACTCATATAGACCAAGTACCGTGATGTAGAGCCGAGCAGATGAGACCTCACGTGGTAACGTGAAAGATTTCCTTAGATAAGGCGCTGGGATGGTGCTGCGTGGCCCTCCAATCAAGGTCGCACCGATCCACTTACCCCTCCATTCACTGCGTTTCAGAAGCCCCATCTCGAACCAAGCAGCTTCGCTTTGGCTAACGTTACCGACCTCATCCCATACCGTTACGTTCCAGTAAACGCGCTGGCGAGAGAGGAGCTGCTTTCCCTCGTAGACGACATGAACGGACTGATCGGACTCTACTCTGCCACTGTCCCATAGGTCGATTTTTTCATCATGTAGGAGTTCAGCGCTACTAGCCGCGAGGACACGATAAGCGGTTTGCCGCGCACCATGCCTATTGGTTTTCATCTGCCATGAGAACCGGGGTGCAACTACATCAATGCCCATCGGGTCGATCCGATATTCACAGGTGAGGTCAGCGACTTTAGTCATGGCAATCCACTTGAGAATAGTCTTCAACCTCTTTTGAGGTCTTTCCCACATGTAGAAAATCGCGCGCTCACTGCCTAGTAAAATCGTATTTGAATAGAAGATTTCTGAGACGCGAGTCTAAGAGACCCTCTCATATGGAACTTGCCCTAAGTAGCCCTCTCTCATACATCGCGATTATGTTCCTCACAGGCGTAATCGGCTGAATATTATGGCAGGGGGCTAAGATGTAGCCGCCTCCCTTACCCAATTTAAGGAAGTTATCATCTACCTCCTTATGCACATCTTCCTCAGATCCGAAGGGAAGAGTCTGCTGATTATCCACTCCACCATGGAAGACAACTCTCTTACCGAAGTCCTGTTTCAGTTTTTCCCTCTCCATCCCTCTGCACCTCCACTGAATTGGATTCAGTATGTCTATCCCCGTCTCTATCATATCCGGGATGATTTCCATGATGGCTCCATCGCTGTGGAAGAAAACATATGCCCCATTTTCGTGGGCTAGGTCCATCATCCTCTTCATTCTTGGAAGGAGGAATGATCGTATCATCTTGGGATGCATCAATAGTCCAGTTTGAGAACCAAGGTCTTCGGCGACATAGCTGTATGTAACCTCCCCAGGGATCTCTCTGTATATCTTCCTCGTGTTCTCGTAGCTGAATTCAAACATCTTGTCGAGGCAGTAGTTGACTATGTCTGGGTGGCGAAATAGATCGACGAATGCCTGCTCTTGTCCCCTAAGATTTTTGTAGTCTAGGAAGGGCTCCGAGCCACCCCCCTCTATTGGGTAATCCCACCAAGCGGCTACCTGCTCCGAGATCGTCGAGTAATCATATAGGTCAGTGTGAGGCCAGGAGTAGTTTCTCTCGATCTCCTCAACCGTGTTGAACTGCTTAAGGGGGTGTGAGATGCATTCCCTATAGGTCCCGACTCCGTAGCTGACGTCTCTGTACCTGCACCCATAGACATCTAGGTTTTCCTGGATTTCGGGTCCGATGTACCTCGGCTTGGCCTTGAAGGATACATCGATGTGTAGACGCTCATACAACTCCCTTAGATCTGAGAAACCGAAATGCGACATCAATGACTGGGTAACTTCAGGTGTAGCCCAGTAGTCCATCGGCAGCCGATCAGGCATCCGCCGTCCAAGCACGCAGAGCCACCTCTCCCGTGGAGTCATCGTTTCCTCGATCATTGATAATCTCGTGGAATCACTGTATACAAATAAGTTGCCTTGCGAAGAGCCGCCGTTATACTATTGCGCTATATTTTTCGGAATATCCGAGTCAAGTACGTATTACCCAATTTTATAGCGAGGGTGATCTTTACCCAGTCTTATCCTTTGCTCCATGACCAGCTGGCTGTACGCCGCGTTTATCATGGCGATCGAGGGGTAAATTGCCTCGGCGTTCCTCATCGGACCATAGAAGACGAAGTCGGCGCCAGAGGCTATTGGTAACGCGTTTGTCACGCCCAGTGCCGTAGTCACGGCGCTAGGGGTGTACTTTTTGCGTAGATTCTTCCAGGAGGAGATGGCGTTGTGAGCGCCGCAGCCACAAGGGTAACCGTATCTGTCCTTTATTCGATTTATAGCCTTAACTGCGAGGCCTAGGGTGGGGATGTCTAGGACGACGGTATCCACGAGTATTTTTTCTACTCCCGCCCGAATCGCCTTTGGAGTCATCTCGTCCAGGAGAGCGTCTTTGTTGGACGAAAGCACATAACGCGAGCTGTGAAGAAGCAGCATGGCGCTTTTACAGCCAACCTCAGCGATCTTTGC
>JBGPRA010000187.1:0-4410 GCA_041489375.1 Bathyarchaeia archaeon
GCAAGACCAGGGTTAACGCGATTGTTGCAGCAAGGGTTGCCGCAGCCAAAACCCTGACAAAAAATGATGCGCTCAGCCTCAGACAATAACGAAAAAGCGTTACGTGGAGCTACGAGAGCGTTTCAAGGGAGCTTAAAAGGAGGGTTGAGGAATGAGCGAAACAAGCCCTTACGATGTAAAGATACAGAACGTCGTCGCCACGGCGACCCTCAACCAGAAGATAAACCTCCTCGACATCATTAAGGTCTTTAGGAACGTGCAATACAGGCCGAAGCAATTCCCCGGACTCGTCTTCAGGCTTAAGCGGCCGAAGACGGCGACCCTCATCTTCGGTAGCGGTAAGATGGTCTGCACGGGGGCGAAGTCAGAGAAGCAGGCGAGGAGCGCGGTGAAGAAGGTGGTCAGGGAGCTGAAGACGAACGGGATCATCATCCTCGGTAATCCGAAGATAGTGGTCCAGAACATGGTCGCCTCCGCGGACCTCCACGGCAAGATCGACCAGGAAGCGATGTCCGACGTCTTGGAGAATGTTATGTATGAGCCTGAGATGTTCCCTGGGGCGATCTACAGGATGAAGGATCCCAAGGTGGTCCTGCTGGTGTTCGCCTCGGGGAAGCTCGTGATCACCGGGGCTAAGAGGGAGGAGCAGGTCCACGAAGCCGTGGAGAAGATTAGAGCCATCCTCATCGATTATGAACTGCTTTACCTGGGAGAGGATCACACAGAGCTTAAGCGAAATTAAAGGCAGAGAACCCTAGGGTAGACGCGGAGAACTTCCTGCTTAACAGAGTCCACAATCGAGTTCCATACACCCGTTTTATTTAAAACAAGCCTCACCACGTTCTCAGGGTGAGAACCCCTGGCGATCCGGCCCGCATTCTCGAAGCCGGAGGGACATCAGTGCCCAGTAAGCCATATCTACCGAGCTTAAGAGAATACTACAGTGAGTTGCCATGGCAAAAAAGAGGAGGACCCATCACTCTACAATCACAGCCAGGCCGATGATGCTGAAGAATAAACGTAAAAGACGAGAACTCGCGCGCGCGAGGAGGAGGGAAGGAACGAAATGAAGAAGCCCGAAGTAGAAGACACTAAAGAAAACCCATTACAAAAAACGCTAATGGAGTCAGATAAATGACTAAACCAGTTTGCAGTGATTGCGATAAACCCGCAGTGGGAGTAGTTCCCGGATTAGTGGCACATTTCTACGTCTGCAAAGATCACGCTGAAAAAGCAGAGAAGAACGGATGGTATGTGGATTATAGCAGTTGGAGATTAGAGGAAACGGTGATACCTAAGAAATGAAAGAGCACCCCATCTGTCTAATGAATATGCGCGCCTATATGAAGGAGGTATTTAACACCTCCCAGCCGCCGTGAATTCCACGCATGCGCCTATCCGCCCACCAACACTAGGGGCAAGATGACACTCCGCCACCAGGCGTCGCCAATCGCGCGCACGACCACCAACCCGGGGTCAGCGCATTCACGGCGAACCACATCTATGCCTGAGCATCCAACGGGTTGAAGTAAGGCCTCCCATGCACCAGCACGCTGAAGCACACCTCCATAAGCTTCCTCGCAGCAGCCACCAATGCGGCCCTCTTACCCCTCCTCTCAGCCACACCATGATAGAACCGTGTCACCGGAGTATCATACCTGATGTGAACCATCGCCGCCTCAACCATCGCCCAGCGAAGCCACCTCGAACCCTCGCGAGTGATTCCACCGTGCCTCTCCACACCGCCGCTGCTACGGGTGCTAGGCACAAGACCAGCGTAGCTGGCGAGGTGGTCCCCGCTGCTGAAGCGGCGGACGTCGCCGATCTCCGACTTCACCAGCAGGGCGACGTAGTAGCCGACACCGGGTATCGTCATGAGCAGCTGGACATCCTCGTCCTTCCCAGCGCTCCGCTTCAGGTCCCCCGACACGAGCTTCACCTCCTCCTTGAGCGGCTCGATGAGGCGTAGGTAGCAGTCAACCGGCTCGAGTTTGAGGCTCCGCAGCCACTCGACTCCCTTCGCGGTGAAGAGACCGAAGCCCGTGGGTGGCTTGACGCCCTCGTATGCGAGGACGTCGCGGGTCTTGACCTTGAGCTTCGTGATCTGCCTGACCATGAAGGCCCTCCTCCTGACCTTCTCACGGATCGCCGCGATGTCCCTGGGTGGTATGTAGCTCGTGGGCAAGCTGTCCAGCCTCAGCAGCTCCGCTAAGGCTTTTGAGTCGACTCTGTCGCTTTTGATTCTTGCCTCGGCGATGAGGCGGGTCTTCCTGGGGTGGCTGACGGTGACGTCGTATCCCTGCTCGGTGAGTTTCCTGTAGAGTGGGATGATGTAGGTTGATGCCTCCATGGCGAGTTTGTCTGGCTTTGTCATGTTGAGGAAGGCGGGTATGTCTTCGTTCGTCATCTTTCTCTGGACGAGTACTTGGCCGTTCTGGTCAAGTAGGGTTGCGTAGGTGGTTTCTTTGTGGACATCGAGTCCACATACTACGGCGCTCATGGTTTGACCTGAGCGCCGCTTCGATATATTCTTCATACATCATCGCGCGCATTATTGAGAATTGAAAAGCTACTTTTCTGGGACATATTTCAAGAATGTATCTTCTGTCTTAAACGAAGGGTTTCGCCTCTTCGCAGTCTTCAACATCTCATCAGCCAAATATTCGAATCCTTCCAACCAATCTCCATTAGTATACACTTTTCTCGTTGTTTTAATTATCAACTCGAATTTCGCCCAGAGCATAATAGCACCGTCGCCTCCATGATCATACAGGACTTCGGCGTCTATCATGTTATTTTTCAACATGTTACCTAAGCCGTTATAGAACCGCCACATGCTGAGCCTCTTCGCGTATGAGTCTATGTTGTTGTCGGAGCCGTATTTCTTCTCGTAGTCGTCGTAGTCCTTCCATTCATAGTATGATAAATCGGCGTAAGTCCTGTGGAAATCGTAGGTTTCCATTCTCTGTGTTAAGTTGTTTGCCAGCGTTATGCGCCCATTTCTTCTCTGTTCTCTGAGGTTTATCGCGTAGTAGATTACTCCCAGCACGACGCTGATGGCACCAGCGATATACGAAAAGGACTGTAACACAACTAGGTCAACCAATCATGTTCACGGTTGAGTATCGGGTGGGACTCAGGATAAGGCTATGCAGATTAGACCCACCTCAACCCTCTTCACACACACATACTTGATAAAACCCAAGTCCACAGTTAATTGAGAGCAGTATTGCGCTTCATCGTTTACGGGGCCGGAGCCATCGGAAGCATAATCGGAGGCCACCTTCACAGAACCGGACACGACGTCGTCCTAGTTGGTAACCAGAGACACGTGGACAAGATCAATGCCGCAGGCCTAAAGTTAATCACACCTGAGGAAACGTATGTTCTCAAGGTCCCCGCCGTCAAGGAGGCCACAGATCTAGCCCCATTCAGGGAAGGCGATGTCATCCTCCTGACCGCGAAGTCTCAACACACGATCCTGTGCTTGGGGGAGTTGAAGAATGCGGGGGCGAAGAGGGATTTACCCATATTCTGTGTTCAGAACTCCATCGTAAACGAACCGGCTGCGACCCGCGTATTCGACCGTGTTTACGGGGTTGTGGTTAATCTACCCGGGATATTCCTACAACCCGGGGAGGTGATTAACCCGATCTCAGGCAACTCGGGCTTCCTCGAGGTGGGGTTGTACCCGCGCGGCGTTGACGAGTTAGCGCGTGATGTCTCGGGAGCTTTCCGAGTCGCTGGTTTTGCAGGTGGCGTTAACGAGTGGGTTATGAAGGCGAAGGCTGCGAAGTGTCTTCTAAACTTGGGCAACTCGATGGATGCGATAACTGATAGAAGAGGCGATGGTAGCGCATTCATAAAAGCTGCGAGGAAGGAGGCAGAGGTGATCTGGGGGTTGGCTGGGATCGAGTGGGAGGGCCTCGAGGATTATGAGCGGCGAGTCCGGGCGGTACGTGGGGTAAACAGGATGCCTAAAGGCTACGAGGGGGAGAGTAAGCGGAGCTCCTCGTGGCAAAGTCTCGTCCGTGGGACGGGTAACATCGAGGCCGAGGCTTTGAATGGTGACGTAGTAGAACTGAGTCGATCCTTGGGAGTTAAGGCTCCCTACAACGAGGTTCTCTGGAGGGTGGCTGAGGATATGGCTGCGAAGGGTGAGAAGCCGGGAAGATACTCGGCTGAGGATTTATTGAGAATGGTTCAGGAGAAACCCTGACTACTTTGAACCGCCGATGTTTACGAGCTCGCCAAACATACTTCTAACGCCTCAGTCATGTATGAGATTGACTGGAGCAAAGCTAAGTCAACCACTCCTTTCACGGTCGGGTATCAGGTGGAGCCGAGGATAAGGCTATGGCCCACAAAAGCGCGCGCGCTGACGCTGGCTTCTCCCTTATTGAGAAGAGA
>JBGPRA010000188.1:0-4353 GCA_041489375.1 Bathyarchaeia archaeon
ATACCACAACCTAAAGCTAGTCAACTCAATCGGCCTCAGACTCTTCAGCGTCTACGGTGAGAACGAACTCTACAAGGGAAGATACGCCAACCTCATCAGCCAATTCATATGGGCCATGATGAGGAACGAGAGGCCCGAGATCTACTTCGACGGCAAACAGAGGCGAGACTTTACCTACCAGTCAGACGTCGTCGACTGCTTCATCAAAGCCATGAAGATAGCCCAAAAGGTCCCGGTCTGCGAGGTAGTGAACGTCGGCACAGGTAGAAACTACTCACTCAACGAACTGGTCACGATAATAAACGAGGCCCTAGGCAAGAAAATCGAACCCGTCTACAGAGACGTAGACATCCCCAACTACGTACAAGACACCCTCGCAGACACTACCAAGATGGCTAAGATGCTTGGCAACCACAAGGTGGAGCTGAAGGAAGGGATAAAGCGGATAATACGCACGAATGTACGCAAAGACGACTAGACACAATTCAGTCAACCCGACGCCCACGCACATGCAGCAGGCGCATCCTAGTCAACGACCGAGCTTTGGTGATTATCTCGGTAGTTTACACTCTAAATATACACTAGCGACTCGTAACCACCTCTACTTTTACACTTCAGCAAACTTCCCATAAATCTTAATAGAATAAAAATTTAACAGGTTTACCGAAGGCACCTTGAACAAGGCAATAATATTAGTCCCAATCATTCGTTTTACTAGCCGGTGTTGAATTTTACCTAGCCTTCCTACAGAAACCCGGAGACACAACACCCACAACCAACCCCGATACCACCACCCCAGGCACAACACCGACGAAGCCAGCAACGCCACCTACGAAGGTCGTTAATGTAGTAAAGTACAAGACCGCGAGCTGCATGGATGCTCAGGGAACCGGCCTCGAAGCCTCAACCTACTGATTCCCTCCGACTGGACATTCGAGGGAGAGGTCACCTGGCTGCTGGATAACCCCATCATGCCCGCCACAGCCCAATTCTCCGTCCGTAACTCCAGCACCGTAGAGTTCGAAGGGTTCCCGAACCAGTCAATGTTCTGGACCGATAACCCACTCATCCAATACGCGAACCCACCCGGCTCCCGATATTTCGGGGCCCTAGTTATGGAGCCACTTAGACCCATCGACGCATTGAAGCAGATAGTGGTCCCAATGTTCAAAGGAGACGTGACCAACCTTAAATTCATCAGCGAGCAGGAGCTGCCCGAGCTCGCGAAGATGTTTGGCGAGGGCACTGACCCATACTCTGGCATCACCTACGAAGCCGAGGCTGGGAAGATCAGGGTCGAGTACACAATCAACGGCGTCCAAGTGGAGGACGAGATATACTGCGTTATCCAGTCAGTGAAGACCCCCGTCGGCTCAGCGACTAATAACAATTGGTTCCTCAGCAACCTCTCATCATTCCGGGCGGTGAAGGGTAAGCTCGACGCTAACTCGAAGACGCTGCAGACCATCGCCTTCTCCGCGGTCATAAACCTGAAGTAGCTCAATAAGTACAACCAGCTAGTCTACTACCTGATTCAGCAGCAGATTCAGCGGATCAAGAGCATCGGCTAGCTTAGCAACATGCTAAGCCAGATGAGTGACGAGATAAGCCTGGACACTAAAGTCGTGGGAGGATCGTCAGGCCGCGAACGATAAACTCGTGGACGACTTCACCCACGGGATACTCGGCGTAGATTCATACTATGACCCGATCGCTGAGAAGACAGTCGAGCTCCCCTCAGGGTATAACAACGCTTGGGCAAACAGCTTGGGCGAGTACATACTCGCAGACGATCCAAGCTATAACCCAAACATCGGATCCAACTTAAATTGGCAACCCATGAAAACAGGATAAACAAACCCTTTACAACGCGCGCGGGATAAAGCCTACCTATCATAACTGCGTCAAAAATTGATTACTTCAATGTTTTAACTCGGCTGCTTCCACAATGAGCTCAGGATGCTCCGTGATATCCGTGGGACGTAGCCAACGCTTCAACCTGTAGACGATGTCCTCGACAACCCGACGCTGCGCATATACAGCCACCAACACCGTCATAATTTCAACCCTCCCAATGAGCATGCAAACCATCAACATATACTTGTAGAACACGGGCAGTGAGGCGTTGACCGCGCCTAGAGTCGCTCCGTTGGTCGACAGCGCTGACCCAACCTCGAAGAGCGAATCCAAGAAAGACAAACCGTTTAAACATAGGAGGATAGAGAACCCAAACAGCGTTGCAAAGAAGAGCACGATCGAAACATTTGCTGACTGCATGTCCACGTGGCCGTTACCGTTGACAGGGGGCTCATTCGGGATATAATCCGACTCCCTAACAGTATCCACTACCGCGTTCCTTATCGACTTGGCGAAGTGTAGCACCCTGAACATCTTGATCCCGCCAGCCATCGAGAACCCGCAGCCCCCGATGAGAGTCACGAGGAGGATTATCCCGAAGGAGGCGGAATTTAACCCCTGGAAATCAATGTAATTAGACCCAGTGGAGGACGACATGCTGACGACGTGGAACAGCGAGTCGAAGGGACTCAGCCCCGATGTTAAAGTGAACGCCAGCGACCCTAACAAGATAACAGCGAGGTAAAGCTTGACTTCGCCGGGCAGTCTCCAGGATAGCTTACGCGTGAAGAGCCGGTAATTGAAGCTGAAGCTGACTGAGCCTAGGAACATCAAGAGTAGCAGGCAGACTCGAATAGGGAAACCAATTGTGGCTGCGAACTGCGTCCTCGAAGGAGAGAAGCCACCAGTTAGGGTGTCGATGACGAGACACACCGAGTATATTGGGTCCCCAGTTCCAAGAAGCATCACTGCTCCGGTGAAGACTACTATGTAGACGCCGTATACCAGGACGATCTGCAGATATGTCTTCTTCAGGTCATCCCCGAGGCTCTCAACCCCGATGGCGTTCCGCATGTTTTCAAGGGACTCCCCCCTGAGGAAGAATACGAGAAGCAGAAACACGATGCCGATGCCGCCGGCGAGCTCTATGACGCTCCTGTATAGGAGGAGGGACTGAGGCAGTACAGCGTTTTCGGGTATTAGGCTGAAACCTGTTGTCGTGAACCCGGATACGCTCTCGAATACCGAGTTAGTGAACTTGTCGACTGGGCTCGCGCTGTTGAAGGGATCCAGATAGATGAACGGAATTGCGCCAACGATAGATATCGCCAAGAAGGCTAGCACAAACAGGACGCAGGAAGATTGAAAGTCGAGGTCCTTCCTCTCGCAGAGCGCATTAAGCAGGAAGCCGAGACCCATAAAGACCACACCGGTGAGAAGAATCCCCAAGGTAGCCTCGGTTTCGTTCAACGCAAGCCCCACGAGAACCGGCAGCAGACTCAATAGACCACTCGTCTGCAAAAGGAAGCCGAGGTTAGCTACTACCCCCTTACTCATCGCTTAACCAACCTCGAGTATCATGGCTACTATTGAGCAAATTTCGCAGATTGGACAATAAGGAAATTATGGACTAGAAAACTAGGACACTAGTAGTATGAGCGAATCACACAGGCTAGCTTACGCCCGGAGGTATTGGAGGCTAAACCATAAGCCACCCTCTTCAGAGGTGGGTAGTTCGCTCGCGCTCATTTAGCCTCGATAATCTTCGACATTAGAGCGTTAACCTCATCAAGCTTCTTTGAGGCGTCCCCGTCGTAGATTGTCTTGTTGTTCCACCTCAGCTCCCTGAAACGATCGCCGAGCTTCACCTTCAGATAGTATGATTCGAAGGGTGCCCGGGATCCAACTACGTTTCCACTTGGGAGTAGCTGGGGGTCCGGTTTGTCGAAGAAGCCTATCTCCTTCAGTTTAGCCTCGATCTCATCTAGCTCGGCCGCGGTTAACTTCATCTTCACGGTAGTTGGTTGGCCAATCGCTGTGCCCCTCGTGAATGTTTCCGTGAAGGTGTCGAGGACGTTTTTACCGTCTACTCCGAAGCCGTAGATTAGTTTAAGCTGTCTGCGTGAGCGCGACCAGAGAAATAGACCGCCAGCTAGGAGTATTATGGCGCCGACAGCGATAACATAGGGGAGAATCGAGGTGCCCTCCTGCGTCTGCTGAGCCGTGAGCGTGATAGTTACCTCAACGGTGCTGCCTGCCGCAACAGTAACAGAAGCAGAATTAACCACATATCCAGTTTTTGATGCCTGCATAGTGTAGCTGCCAGGCAATACATTGCTAAATGTAATTGCTCCATCAGCACCAGTTGCCCCGCTGAGAGCTGATTGCCTGCTTGGCTGAACAGTTGACGATACACTTGCTCCTGAAATGGAATTTCCACTAGAATCCTTGATGATGACCTTCAGGCTGCTAGTCGTCGGAGCCTCCGCCTGCAGG
>JBGPRA010000189.1:0-4311 GCA_041489375.1 Bathyarchaeia archaeon
GTACGCTCAAAACGATCATAAAGCCACCAAATGCGTTCAGGGCGGCGCCCCAGACGGTGCTCTTCTTCTCGACCTCAGCGGAAGCCCCAACGATTGCTCCTTGGGACATCACGTATGCCGCGCTGACGATGCTAGCGCCGACGACTATAGCCGCGGGAAGAAAATCAACCATCTCAGAGCCTCCCATCTATCAATCGGTGGGCAGTCTCAGAGCAGATCATACGATATTAACACCTTTTTCTTTATAGGTCATCAGTTTCGTTTATAACCTTTTTCTAGACAGTGGTTAATTGATAATTCGCGTCTCCCGTGACAATGAACGGTTTGAATGCGTGTACGCCGAACCCTAGATGAATGTAATCAGCAGCCCGTTGATGCCCTCGTCGTTGCTCTCCATTCCCACTCAGTGGCCGTGTTGTATACTATGAATCACAGGGCAGTAAGGTAGAGACCGCTTACTTACAAGATCATGCCAAGACGTTACTTGCCAAGCACGTGCTGGTTCAATCACACTTGCTTTTTTCCCATCTGACCCATCTTTCTTGCTGCGAGATAAGTCGTTACAACATAGATGATCAAAGCAAAAAACATCAGTCCCTCGACTAGAAGGAGGTTTTTCACCTTAAGGATATAAAGGAGAATCATGGCGGCTATTAATCCGAAGAGAGGGAACATCATCATCATAATAAAGAGAGGTCGCACTTTTCTGAAAGCTTCCTCTATTGTGATTTTTTTCCCTGACTTCCTTTCCTCTGTCATTCTGAATATCGAAGCTGTAGGAATTGTGAGGTTTATAAAAGGTTACTCTACGGACTGTAAATTTATTCACTGAGGTATTGGAGGAATAACTGGTATCTCCGAAACTGTAGTTGCATCTCGTAAAGGTGTAATAGAAAACTCTAATCCTCTAAGCCTATTTCTTAGGGTGACTTCTGTAGTGCCAGCTGCCAAGGCTACTTCTTTTTGTATGCGTTTGTCATCGTTGTCGAGACAAGCCATATAGAGCGCTGCAGCTGCCAGTCCACGTGGATCCTTTCCGGAGAGACCCTGCTTTATCTTTGCTGATCTTAGTATGTTGATGGCTTTTTCTTCCGTGTCTCTTTTCAACTTAAGCTTTGCAGCAATGCTCGCGACGAACTTCATCGGTTCGTCTACTGGCATCCTTATCTTGAGTTCTCTGATGAGGAGGCGATACGTTCTAGCGACCTCCGAGTGATCTCTCGTGCTCGCCTCTGAGACCTTTTTTATTGGTCGGGGTACCTCTGCTGCTCGGCAAGCTGCGTATATTGAGGCGGCGACGAAAGCGTCTATGCTTCTCCCCCTGATGAGATCAGCCTTCAGAGCCTTTCTGTATATGTGCGCTGCTTGTTCCTTGACGTTACTTGGTATGTGGAGGATGACAGACATTCTATCCAATTCGGCCATTGCTATGCTTAGGTTCCTGCGCCAAGTCTCGTCGAATTTACTTCTGTTGTCATAGCGCCTGAGACGATCCATCTTTAAGCGTGCCTCACTGTTTAGCTTCCTTCCTGAGGCATCGCGATCACCCTTGAAAACCGTGGACAGTCCCTTGTCGTATAGAGTCAGTGAAGTTCCTAGCCCTGTTCTGCTTCTGCTATTTTTCTCGGTTATTGTGAAGGCTCTCCATTCGGGACCCATATCTATGGGTGTTTCCTCTAGTACTAGACCGCAAAAGCTGCATACGCGTTCACCGTTCTCGGGGTCGCTTATGATATTCGTGCCTCCGCACTTCGGGCACTTCTTTGCGTCGTTTTCCATCTTCATCTGCCTCGCCTCTCTTCTCCCCGGCATTATCAGTCCTGTGAGGAGTGTATTTTACATATACGTAAATTATATATATGAGGGTTGTTTATAAGTGTTTCGAGAGAAACAATGCCTAAACCACAGGGTTCCTGCGGTGCCACAAAGATGAAGATATTAGCCATCATTTGTAATAACGGTGAATATGGGCAGGAGTCCTATGGATATGACATTTGGAGAACTATGAAGGAAAGTTTCCACATCTACCTCGATGATAAAGACATCGGGAATGTTTATCATCATCTCAACGATCTCTGTGCTCTTAACTATGTTTCGAGGGATGATTCAGTTCCTGATGGTCGCTGTTTTTACAACGTTACGGACGAGGGACGCGCGGTAAAGACGAGGTATAGTCGATATATTGAGATTTTAAGGAGTAGTAAGTAAGTATTTCCTTGATTTGGCCGTTTATCACATCTTGTAGATACTAACGTTTTCGCCCTTTTTCAATCGCGTTTTATCAACAGCGTCTATTCTAATTATGACTTCAGTTTGATCGGGGTAAAGTTTGATTTCTTTTACGACTCCGTTTATAATCTGTTGAGGGATTGTCTGCGTCACACGTATTATTTGTTCGCGTAATTTCTGGAACTCGACAAGGAATTGCTTCCCACGCTCTGTGAGCTCCGCTCCACCTCCTCCCGATCTGCCTCCCTTGTGTGCAGTGAGGAGAGGCTCACCAAGCTTCTCTTCCGCCTTCTTGATGAGCCCCCAGGCATATCTATAACTCATCCCAAGTTCAGTAGCTGCCTCTTTTAGGGTACCGACTTCCATGATTCTTTTTAGAAGACTGTAGACGCCGGGTCCGAAGACATAGCCGTCGTCGGTCTCCATCCAGACTTTGAAGGCGGGGTGGGGCTTGCTGTGTTCCATACATGGAAAAGCGGGTATGGGCTGAAATGCTTTTTCAGTTGTGGTTCCTACCGGGCTACTTCTTCAAGGTAGGTTCCGCCATTTCCATTGCTCCTGTTTTAAACTGCATCTCATACAGTTTCTTGTAGAGGCTGCCCTTCTCAAGAAGTTCATTATGTGAACCCATTTCGACGATCCGCCCGCCTTCTATAACGACAATTTTGTCGGCGTTTCGGACCGTGGAAAGGCGGTGGGCGATCACTATCGACGTCCTACCTTCCAGAATTTTGTCCATGGCCTTCTGTATTATTAGTTCCGTATAGGCGTCTATGCTGCTTGTGGCCTCGTCCATTATTAGGATGCGCGGGTCGGCGAGTAGGGCACGTGCAAGGGAGACGAGCTGGCGCTGTCCAATACTAAGTCTACCACCCCTTTCCATGACGTCTGTCTGGTAACCCTCTGGAAGTCTAATTATAAAGTCGTGGATACCGATTGCCTTTGATACGGCGATGACGTCCTCATCTGTAGCCTTCGGACGGCTATAGCGTATGTTATCAATGATAGTTCCACTGAAGAGGAACGGGTCCTGGAGCACTATACCCATCTGGGTTCGGAGTGACTCTATCTTGACGCTCCTGAGGTCGTTGCCGTCTACTAGTATCCTCCCTTCAGTCGGGTCGTAGAACCTATAGAGGAGGTTTATCATAGTCGTTTTCCCCACGCCAGTGGGGCCGACGAAGGCGACGGTGGTGTTTGGCTCGATCACGAGTTCTATATCTTTTAGGACCGGGTGATCCTTCTCATAACCGAAGGTCATTTGGTCGTAGATTATCTCACCCTTGATAGGTCCGAGTGGCTTAGCGTCTGGTGCGTCCGTGATGTCTATGGTGGTGTCGATAATGTTGAAAACCCTCTCTGAGGCGGCGAAGGCGGACTGGATGCTCGTCCAGATGTTACTTAGCTCCTGAATAGGTTGAAAGAAGCGGGTAAGGTAGCTCATAAAGATGAAAAGGGTCCCGACTGTGATTACGTGCTGTATTACGTCGGCTCCGCCGAAGTAGAGTATTAGGGCCTGTCCTATCGCGGTGAAGAAGGTGACAGTAGGGTAGAAGGCTGACATGACGCGCCCAGCCTCCGTGTTCGCCATGCGGTTCGATTCATTTACGTTCTGGAACTCTCTCTTAGTCTCATCTTCCTTGCTAAAACTCTGTATCTCCTTGATACCGCTGACGGACTCCTCCATTTGGGCTGAGACGCTAGCAATGGACTTGCGGGTCTCGCGATAGACGGTCCTGACGCGCTTGCCCCAGACAATCATCCATACGAGCATGACCGGAATGATTGCGAAGCTGACTAGGCTCAACCTCAAGTTCAGTGAGAACATTATGATGATGATGCCGATGATTGTGAGAAGGTCGGCTACGGCTGTGATTACGCCTGATGAGATTAGCTCGGATATCTTATCGATGTCGTTAGTGGCTCGGCTGACGATGTTGCCGGGTTCCTTGTCTGCAAAGTAGCTGATGGATAGCTTCTGTAAGTGGTCGAAGATGTCCTCCCTCATATCATACTCCATTCTGCCGAATAGCCACTCTATCAAGTAGTTCTGGGTGAACTGCGATCCGTACGTTGTGAGGA
>JBGPRA010000190.1:0-4280 GCA_041489375.1 Bathyarchaeia archaeon
AGTCGTCCGAGCACGCCAAGCGTGGGGGCGTCGCCTTTAACGGTTTTACCCCGGATCCCCGGTATCCTAACCTTTACGAAATCAGTCTTCCCCTTTTCGCCTAGCAACGTCTTCACTAAAACGTCTTTAAGCCCCCTCGACTTGAGGAGAGCTGAAACGTCTTTTCCCGATACTGAGGCAGAATCGAGGACCTCCATCGCCTCGATGACTTGTTTGAGCATGAATAGTATGGGGTGATTCGCGGCTTTAAGATGATTTTGTCGTCGTTTTAAGCCTAATTGCGGATATCCCTGATGTTACTATAAGGACAAATGAGAGGAGAAGCAGGGAGGAAACCGGGCCAAAGACAGCGTAAACATAGCCTAAAGTAGGGTTAACAGCAATGCCACCGATATTCTCCGCCTCAGCGTAGAGCCCCATTACTACACCTGTACTCCCAGGGCTCTGAAGGCTCATGAGGTACACCATCATACCAGTGTCTCCCCCAGCCTGAAAGACGCCCTGCAATGCCCCGATAACGAATAGTAGAGGCATCCAGCTCACTGCGATTATACCTAGATAACTGAGGGCGAGTAGGCTACAAGCCGCGACCACAACCTTTTTGCTCCCAACGCGGTCGATGAAGTCGCCGAGGAAAACCTGTGAGACCGCCGTAGTAAGGCTAACGATGGTCATGTATATGCCGATCTCGGTCTCGGTGGCGTGGAGGCTAGCGCTCTCGTTTAGGAGTATTGGAAGGAAGCTGCTCCTAAAGGGAAAGTTGATGAAGTAGAGACCACGGACGACGTAGAGGTTCAGAAGATCGGTGTTTAGAACATCGGGGAGTATGGCCTTTGGTTTTTGCACCCTTTTATCAGACTCGGGAAGTTTCCCCATGAGCACGACTACAATTATACTTAGAATACCTGCACTCGCTGCAGTGTAGAATGGGAGGAAATACCCAAAGGTCTCTGAGATATAGTCACCGACGAATGGGGCTACTACTGAGGCTCCACTGACCATCGCCAAATACCGTCCGTATTTTTGTCCACGGCCAGTACTGGGCAATAACTCACTAAGGAGCGCTCATGTTGGGACACTCGACGTGGAGTAGAAGGAGGATAGGGCGAAGGCGAGGGTGAGAAAGTGAATGAAATCCGTCGCAAACGGATAAAGGAAGTAGATTATTGAGGTAGAGACCAGTGCGAAGGTTATCATAACCCGCCTGTTTACCCGATCTGAGACGATCCCGGATAGGGGCTCAAAAATAAGCCAACCGAGCATCCCAGCGATGCCTAGTACCCCTATCTCGACAATGGAGATACCGTGCCTACGTATTAGAAGGGCCAGTATAGGGGCAACAATACCCATCCTGAAGGACCCAACCATCTGAACGACCATTAGGAGGTTCAGCAGCCTATCCTTCGAGTTGGCCAAGTATCTCAGGGTCAAGCCGTAGCGCGGCTAAATGAAATTATCTCTAATAGCGGTGACTTTTATGGCTTAAGGCTCACTCATCCGTTCAATTAATCTTTGCAATGCAGCCTTCCCTGCTTTTTCGATGCCGGTGCCATGGCTGACGAGAACTCTGCCGAACTCAAAGTTGGCTAGGTGTCGAACACTCGCTTCAGCGGTTTCACGGTCCTTGGAGAACATGAGGTTGGGACCCTTAAGCTCCTTACCATCGCCGTTAAGCGCGTCACCTGTAATCAGAGTTCCTCCTCGTAGTAGGGCTATGCTCCCAAGGGTGTGCCCAGGGAGGTAGATTACTGTAAAGCCACCAATTGATTGGCCATCGATGAGCCTTAGATCGACTTCAAGACCAGTCGCTTTCTCGATATCATCCGCCTCCACGTCGTGGGCGGCGATGAGAAATGGTTCGCTTGAAGCTTTGAGGGCTTTAAGGCCACCTATGTGATCGCGGTGAGCGTGGGTTATGATGCAGATATCTATATCGGAGAGCTTGTGATCGAGAGATTCAAGAGTCTTAATGATGCTCCTCGCCGAACTGTCATTGAGCCCCGTGTCTATGAGTACGAGGTCTTCCCCCTCGGCTACGAAGGAGTTGACAATAGGGAAGAGGCCCGCCATGCGGTGCTCGACCACACGGATGTTCTCAACAGTCACGATTGAAAGTTGATTTATGTATTTAAAAAAATAGGCTATTCATCCCTAACGATGAGGGAGAATCTGGGGTAATCATAGCGGCGGACCTTGAAGCCATTAGCTACACCAGGCTTGTAGGTGCCAGCTTTCCCCGACTTGATAACCTCTATAGCGGTGAGGACGTCCTCGACAACCTTCTTCTCCACCATAGTCTCGTTGTGGGCAGGCATAGCCCAGTCGTAGTCGGTCTTCACCATCTTACGGAAGCTGGAGATGAACTCATCAATGTCTGAGTCCTTGGAGTAGATGTAGATAGGTGCGGGGTAAAATATGTCACCGGTGAAGAGGAGATGCTCACGTCTTTCTAGTAAGCTGACACTATCGGGAGTATGACCAGGAGTATGGATAACCTCGAGTTCCTTACCACCAAGGTCGATCCTATCTCTTTCCTTCATCCATTTCGTTACTTTGTAGGGCTTTGTATACCATGTGGCAGGGTCAATATTCTTCGGTAGTGGTTTCCAGACCATGTCCTCGCTAAGGAATTTACCTATTTCCTCATGGGGTCTTCCCTTGACGAGCTCCCTCGCAAAGGGATGGTCGTATAAAGCGACTTCCTCGAAGGCCCAGTTGCCGCCTGTGTGGTCGAAGTGGGCGTGTGTGTTTACCACAATCACTGGCAGGTCGGTTAGCTCCTCAGCAACCGCTTTGATATCTCCGATGCCGTTCCCTGTATCGACGAGCGCAGCTGTATCCTGCCCGATTATGAGGTAACTAATGACCTCCTCGAACTGCCCGTCCTCATAGATTGCGTAGGTCTCGGGAGTGGTCTCGTAGACTTCAAACCAGGGGTAGCTCGTCTCGATTTTTTCGAAGCGGCTCCAACTTGGGCGCGGTAGGGACTCGTACCACTTCTTGGGCACTATGAGACCCGCGTCTGTGTTATTGGAGTATGCCATAAGCGCGATAACATGTACAAGGTAGATATTACCTTATCGAGGTGCGCGCGTGTCGGGGGCGACGAAATTAGGAGAAATAAGGGGTGGCTAGATTATTAGTCGCTAACCCTTGATCTGCTTCTCGTAGGTGATGATGGCGAACATCTCGTATTGGTGGCGCCTTATCTTCTCGCTACCTTCCTTTCCCTCGGTGTATTTCTTCTCTTTTCCAGCACGGATGAGCTTCGCCTTCTCTAGCACCGTGGCAAGTATCTCCTTCTCTACCATAGGCTCGTTATGGCTGGGCATCAGATAGTCATACTCTGGGAAGAGCTTGAGTATCTTCTCGTAACTTTTAATGAACTGGCCGAGGTCGCCTCCGGGTAGATATGTGTAGATTCCACCAGTGTAGAAGATATCGCCTGTCCAGAGCCAGCGGTTCTTCTTGTCGAGGAAGCAGGCATGGTCGTTGCTGTGACCCGGTGTGTATAATACCTCAAGCTTACGACCTCCGAGGTCGATGAAGTCGCCGTCGTGGAGCCATTTCGTTACTTTGTAGGGCGGGACGACCCATTTCTTCACGTCGAAGCCCCTAGGGAGAGGCTTCCAAGTCATCCCAGGTCCAACCATAGGCGCAGTCTTACTATTGGGATAACCAGTCTTCTCAACCTCATGTGCCATAGGGCCATCGTAACACCAGACTTCCTTGAACATGTAGTTCTGGGCGACGTGATCTACGTGTGTGTGGGTGTTGACAACGTTGTAAGGAAGGTGGGTCAGTTCCTCAACGCACTTCTTTATGTCTGCGATACCATCGCCAGTATCGATGAGAACAGCCCTCTTGTCACCCTCGACTAAATAGCTGAGGGTCTCTTCGAACTGGTAAGGCTCGTAGATTGCATAGGTATTTGTATTAAGCTTGTAGACCTCAAACCAGGGTTGACTTGTCTCAATGCGCTCTAATTTCGAGTAGATCTTCCGTGGGAGGTTTTCCCACCAATTTCTCGGAACTATAATGTTCGCTGATTTTCCTACCTTAGTGGACATTTCGGGGTGTACTGCACAGCCTCGAAATATTACACTATCGAGTCTCTGTCTTAGAGATAGTCTATTATTCACGGTGCTTACAGCCTTGTTGAAGGAAGCTTTGGAGACTGACGTCCTCGTCGTGGGCGCTGGAGTGCTCGGGTTAAGCTCCGCGTATTTTTTGAAAAAACGTGACCCATCTAGGAAAGTCATGGTTGTGGAGCGGCTCAG
>JBGPRA010000191.1:0-4276 GCA_041489375.1 Bathyarchaeia archaeon
AAGAGTTCCTGGTCTTGGACGATGCTGGAGACGCGCTCGCCGCGGCAGGGAAAGCCAACGGCTGGTTTACCCGTCTGGTAGGCCTGTGCCATGCCCTCGACGCATACGCCGTACTTTGCGCATGTGGTTATGGTGAAGCGGGGCTCCTCGGCGTAGAGGTATCCCTGTACCAGCTTGAGTATCTGGAGGGGGTTACCGTAGATGATGACCTGGTCGGGCGTCATCTCCATCTTCTCGAGGGGGGCGAAGGCTATCGCCTTGACGTCGCCGACGGGGATCCTTGGTAGGGTCTGGAACATTGACTCGCAGAGCTCCGGTGTCTTTCTGGATCCGTCTTTCTTCGCGATCTCGCCGTGCTCCATTGCTTCGTCGTAGGGGTAGGCTCCTGTTACGAGTGCGCCTATATTGCAGACCTGGTCATCAGGGGTGACGACGACCTTGCGTAGGTGGTGGCGTGCCTGGCCGACGAACTGGCAGGCGTTTAGTGGCGCCTTTGGTCTGTAGTAGCCCTTGTCTGCGAGGTCCCACTCAGCGTCTTCGCTCCATTCTTGGAGGTACTTGACGGCAACTGGGGGCGTCTGAAGGCTCAGGGTTCTCATGAGCCAGTCGTGTTGCTGCTTGCGGTCCATTTAGTTGGTGTTGTTACAATGACTGATTTATTCTTTCCCCGTTTAGACTTACGGGTAAAATCACTGCGGCGATGCTGAGTGAGATATTTCTGCAGTCGCGGGTTCCCAGCTCAATTTTTAACATATGAAAGGTTAAGTAGATTTACTTTCGATTATACCCCTGTAGGGTATTCTGAGACCCGGCGTACCCTCGATTGGTGTCTGTTTGGACCGCGTCAAGAGGACTAAGTATAAGGCGGTGCCCGTAAGGGAAACCCTCGTCGAGATGAAGGACATTAGCGAGATGATGATCGACTTAGCGTACAGCGCAGCTATAATGGATAATAAGCCACTTGCCGAGGAGGTCATGTATCTCGAGAAGCGCATGGATGACCTCGTATACATTCTAAACATGAACCTGATGCTGTCAGCGAGGAACTGGAGGGATGCGGAGTCGCTCGCGGCCGTCCAACGTGTCGGCGCCCTCACGAACGTGATGAGCGACGCCGCTGGGGACATAGCCGGCCTCGTGCTTCGTGGGATAAAGGTCCACCCCGTGGCGAGGGAGGTCTTCGAGAGGACGGAGGAGAACCTCGAACACGCCCACATCGTGGAGGGCTCCATTCTCGAGGGAAACAGCGTCGACGAACTCCACTTGGCGAGGAGGATAGGAGCTGACATAATAGCAATTAGAAGGGGGGAGCACTGGCTCATCAACCCCGGGAAGGAGATCATCATGCCTGAGGACGTGATCGTTGCAAGGGGGACTCAGGAGGGTCTCACCAGGCTCATACAAGCTGCAGGGGGGGAGGTGAGTACTCTTGAGTGACAAAGATACGCTTGAGAGAATCACAAACCAGCTCGTCGAGATGAAGAACACCTCCGAGCTCACAATAGACCTGGCCTATTCCTCCCTACTACTCAACAACAGGTTCCTCGCCGAGGAGGTTCAGCTGCTCTATCAGAGGACGGAGAGTATAAACATCGATCTGGAGCAGCTCCTCCTCAGCTGCCAGCTCGTGGGGGATGATTCGAAGGGCCTCATCAGCCTGGTCAGGATGGGGATGGCAGCTGAGAGGATAGCCTTCGCGGCGTCCAAGATAGCTCAAGTTGTACTACGTGGAATTGAGCCTCATCCAGTTCTTAAGATGATGATTCAGAGCGCTGACGAGACGGTGGAGCGAGTGATCGTCCCCGACGACTCGCCGATAATCGGCAAGAATCTTAAGGACGCTCAGCTCCCCGAGGAGACCGGGTGGTGGATACTTGTCATCAAACGAGGTGACAAGTGGGTTCGCCCGAAGGCATCCACCGTAGTGGAGCATGGTGACGTCCTGATAGCGTCAGGGTACTCTGATGGGGAGGAGGACTTCAAGCAAGTAGTCACTGGTACGCGAGACCACCACAGTTAGAATGCTGGAACTAGACTCGAAACCCTTAAACGGGATGCGCGTCCCGCCGATAGGGATAGAAATATCGTATTTGGGGTGTGGGAGGTGACCTGTAGCGACGAAGACCGAGAAAAAGAGCAGACGCTTCCTCGCGGCTACCGCTCAGGCGCTGTTCTCGCTGCTCTTTAACTTCACAGGACTATTTGCAGGGGGCCTCGTCGCCTACAGCTTAGGGATGTTCGACACCATCCCCTGGGCTCTTGTGATTTATCCGGGGATACTCAGTATCA
The DNA here is from genome assembly GCA_041489375.1 of Bathyarchaeia archaeon. GTDB lineage: Archaea > Thermoproteota > Bathyarchaeia > TCS64 > TCS64 > UBA8941. Next base: position 2,290 of record JBGPRA010000191.1, read on the forward strand.
GGGGTGCGATAGGTGGACTCTACTGTGGGCGCCTAAGCACGGCGCTTCACCTGGGCACGATAAAGCCGAGGCTATTCGGAAACACTGACGAGGCTTATGTGTTGTTCAACACTGTGAATACCTTGACCTTAATCAGTGCTCTGCTCATGGGTTCTCTCGGCTCTCTCGTCGGCGTGTTGGTTACGGGTACACCGTTCGCGGAGTTCTTCATCATACTATCCGTCATTATATCCTCGATGGGGCTGAGTATACTGGCCATCTCCCCTCTTACTTTCTGGGTTTCAGTGGCCTCTTATAAGAGAGGACTTGACCCTGATGTTCTCGTTTACCCAGTCATCTCCACCGTCGCGGATCTAATCATCACCGCCCTCTACCTCGGCGTTCTGTACATAGTTCTTCAAGCGCCAGGTCAAAGCTTGTACATACTGAATGCCATCAACATAATTTTCGTCGCTATCGTGCTATACACTGTAAGGAAAATCTATCACAACAGAGAGTTCGTCACCACGGTCAAGGAGTTCATGATGACCCTCATAATTGTCACCGTCATCGTCAACATAACCGGGACGGCCCTGAACAGGATTACGGAGAGCATCGGCAAGCGACCTGAGGTCTTCATGATCTACCCCGCACTGATCGACACCATCGGGGATGTTGGCTCCATAATTGGCTCCACGGCCACGACTAAGATGGCTCTAGGTGTCATGGCTACGGAGTTCAGGGCGATTACAACCCACTGGGTCGAGATAGGGAGTGCGTGGCTGTCATCGATAATCATGTTCGTCTTCTACACCTTGACGAGCAGCGCCGTCTACGGGATTGGTAAGTTCCCCAGTTTGCTTGGGGAGGCTTGGATGACGAATCTGATAGTTGTGCCCATCATCATCGTGATTAGCTTCCTCACCGCGATAGTTACCCGGAAGAGGGGTTTGGACCCTGACAACTTCATAATACCGATAGAGACGAGCATCAGCGACGGCTTGACGACGATAGGACTCCTGATAGCCCTCACGTTGCTACTATAGGCTTGCGTGATTTATTGGGAGTTTTGGTTCTTGTCTAGCATCTAGGTTCAATAAGCAGATCGTGTAAATGGGGGGGAGATGACCATGGACTTCTCTGTGCGGGCGATGGTTTCGATGATTAAGAGTTGGGTAGAGTTTCTCCGCAGGCAGGAGAGCCCCTTCAAGGTCAACATTCTGCGTAACTTCGCGCAGCGCTTCGCGACGAATCTGACTTATCAGTTTCAACCGCTATTTCTGACGAGTCTTGGGGCTAGTCCCCTTGTCCTCGGGTACCTGAATAGCGTGAATGGGTTGGTCAACACTGTGCTTGCAGTCCCCACGGGGATGGTCGCGGATAGGATGGGGATTAAGAGGGTCCTCGTCTTCACGATGTTGGTCTCCGTGGTCAGCGCAGTCGTCTTCGCGGTGGCTAATAGTTGGGAGCTGGCGGCTGTCGCTCTCGTCCTGTCGGGAGCAGTGATGATACTTGACCGCACAGTTTGCCCGATGATCTGCGGCTCGGCACTAGCGAGTGGAGAGCGGCTTACGGGTATGGGAATATGCGACACGATCTCCTTCTTCCCCCAGCTGATCGCCCCCGTACTCGGCGCCTTCCTGATAACCATATTCGGGGGCCTCAACGCGGAGGGTATACGACCCTTATTCTACCTGCAGGTTGTTGGCACCCTCATCGCGTTGGCAATCCTGCAGTTACGGTTCAGGAACCCCGCCGCCCAGGCGGGGGGTAGAAGGGGAAACGTCTTCGCCGATGTCGGTGGTCTGTTCAAGGAGGGGCGGATCATCAAGAGGTGGCTGCTACTGACCGTCGCGGCGGCTTTCCCCTGGCAGGTGGCGTTCTACACCCCGCTCTTCGCGGCTCAGGTCAAGGGGGCCGACCAATTCATCGTTGGCGGGATAAGTGCGGCATCGACGATAGTATTCGTCTTCTTCGCTATCCCTCTGGGGAGGCTCAGCGACACGGT
>JBGPRA010000192.1:0-4143 GCA_041489375.1 Bathyarchaeia archaeon
AGATCCCCAGTTGCCAGCCTCGGATAACCACAGTAGATTCGATGCCTCTCAGGACCCAATGTAACTGGATATAACTTCAACTCACTCAACTTCCTATCCTCGAATTTTGAGAACGCGAGAAAACTATAAGTCGTACCAGATAGATGGGGAGCACCACCATCAACATAGGGCGTATCTGAGCCATAGTATCGTTGTTCCATTAAATCAAAGATATCAGCAGGCGTGGCATCACAACCCATACTATATCTCTCATAGATATCCTCAGGGAGCTTTTCGAGGCACCTAGTCTGATATATAAAATTACTCAGACTGTAGTAAATTGGCCTATCTTTGTATATCTCAATCCCTCTTAAGAGGTGGGCACCATGCATTACTACTGCATCAGCACCCGCGTCTATGCAAGCTCTTGCGAAATCGATTACAAACTGGGCTGGAGTAGATTCATCCTCCCCTCTCTCATGGGTGTGGAGTGACACGATGACCCAGTCGGATTGACGATTCGCCTCTTTAACGGATTGTATATTTCCCTTAAAATCATCATTATTTGCGATCAACTCGATCTTAGTCTTTTCGCCAACTTTAAACGTCGTTTTGAGGAAAGTCAACTCATCAGGATTATTGCCAGTGCTACTCTTTACCAGCCCGAGATCTTGAACCAAGTTCTTAAGGACCTTAAACGTATCTTCATTAACATGATAGATGGTTTCATACCGTAGGGGATTGAGACCAGGTCTTCCCTGTACCTCCCTCCTAGCGTGTCCTGCTCTACCCCATGAAGCGAAGGTCGACGAAGCAGATATCAGACCTACTCTTCCTCTGCTGGTATCCAAATAAACCGGTCTTCTCGCATCAGCCAGGTTCTTCCCGATGCCTGCATGGGTTAACCCAACGTTATTCAAGATCTCTGAGGTTGAGAACATGCCTTCTATAGACCAGTCCATGGTATGGTTGTTGGCGCAAGACAACAAGTTGAAACCAGCCCATTTGAGTTCATCAGCGACGTATGGCGGTGATACCATCCAAGCACCACCACTCTCCTCCGCAGGATAGCCCTTGAAATCGTGTATAGTAGTCTCCAAATTGGTAAAGGCGACATCAACGTTCCTGATCAATTTAACGATCTCGAGGAAGTCCTTCTCCACATTGGTTGAAAGATGTCTCGAGATAAGCGAGTCGCCTGTAGAGGCGAGGAGTAAATTTCCCAGTTTTCCTTTGTTCTCAGTTTGCATCTAAACTACGTAGAATTTATCCTTTTTTCAAATATTTATGTTATGTCAAGTTTCTAATGTTACACTTGTAGATGTCATCGGGGATCGCCTTCACTCCTCTGTAATACCTTGAGTGGTTGCGCACGCACGCGCGGCGCGCATCGTTAAAGAAGAGGGAAAATAAGGTCGCTCAATAATATTTTTTTATTATTACAGATACACGCTAGAAGTTCTTCAGTGCGTGTTTAGTTAAACCACCTTTTTCAACCACTCGAGGACCTCGGTGTAGGCCTTTATCCTATTCTCGAGTTTTACAACTCCATGACCCTCATCAGGGAACCTGATCATCATCACTTGGACGCCCCTCGACCTCAGACTCTCGTATAACTGGAGGGACTCTGATAACGGGACCCTTTCATCCCTGTCGCCTTGGATGATGAACAGAGGGGCCCTTATCCTGTCAACCTTATTGATGGGGCTGATCCTCTCCAGGGTCTGCCTGTCCCTATCTAGGCTCCCATACTCCGCTTCCCTCAGCGTCCTCCTCCACGGTGCAGTGTTCTGGAGGAACGTGACAAAGTTGGATATACCGAAGAGATCAACCCCTGCTCTCCACAGTTCTGGGTGCTCAGTCATAGAGGAGAGAACCGCGAATCCCCCGTAGCTACCTCCATAGACGACCAACCTCTCGGCGTCGATCCCGTACGCCGGATCACGGAGCAGGAGCGCCAGGTACTTGATGTCCATGATAGAGTCAAGCCTCTTATCCACATTGTCCAAATCCATGTACTTTCTACCATACCCCGTGCTACCCCTAATATTGGGCGTGACGACAGCGAAGCCTGCAGAGACCAGGAGCTGGATGACTGGGTTGAAGTCCGGCTTGGATTGACCTTCGGGGCCCCCATGTATAAGAAGGATACACGGCCACCCCTTTGACGGTGGGCTGTCTCTCGGCATGAATCTGAAGAATGGAATACTGAGTTCGTCGAAGCTTCTGAATCTGTGGAGCGTCGTATCCGAGAAGCTGTCCTTTCTGAGCCCCGAGAGGCTAACCTCTGTGGCCTTCCAGGATTCCGACGTTGCCGAGTCGATTATCCATATGTTCGAGGGGTCCGTTGGAGACGCCATCGTCACGGCCAAGAATCTCCCGTCTGGAGAGACTGATGAAGATGAGTCGAAGTTTCTCTCGTCTCCGGTAACCGCGGTTCCCTTTATCGGGAGATTGATGTGAATGACCTCGTCGCCGTCGTCAGGTTTAAACAGGCCTCTTGACAGCCTGCTGTAACCCTCCTCGTTACTTAGAAAGTATGTATAGGACGATCCCTCCGCGCCGAATGCCTCCGTCGTCTCGTGGCTCAAGTTGCTCTCGACGGTGGGTATCAGTTTGAACTCCCCTGAGAGCGTCAGCTTCCCGAGCCTGATCAGGTCCGACTCATGGTCCGTACCGACGAGCAGAGTGTCCGCGTCTATGAAGCGCTTCGCAATCCATCGAACCTTCCTATCCCCCGTGATCCCCATCGTCAAGCTGCTGACGGACCCAGACTCGTTTAGCAGAAGCTCTTGCTCATCGTTGCCGAGGACCCTCTGAAGAATAATTCTCCCCTCGTCGGGGGAGGCACAGTTGACGTGCATAACCCCCCGGTCAGCCTCATGGATGAGTTCTGGTTCACCCCCGCTAACAGCATCGAGCCTGTATGAGCCACGCTTAGAACGGTCCCGAATATTCGCGTTAAAGTAGACCTTGGAACGAGTGACAAAGTCGATGACATGCTTACTCTGAGGCATTGAGGTAAGCCAAACGACGTCGCCGTCGGGTTTGATGCACCCAATCTGGAAGTTCTCATCTCCTCCATAGTCCCTCATGAAAACTATGCTTCCATCGCTGAGGTACCGTGGAGCTGTGCACCTGTCCTTCTCATAGCTCAAGCGCATCGGCCAGGACTGTCTACCTCGAATCACGTCCACTGAATAGACCTGGTATGTTCCTGGTGAGTTGAACGTGAATGTGATCCTACTCTCCTTTGGGTGCCATGAGGGCCCCCCGGCGGATTCAACCGCGAGATAGCTCTCGAAGCCTAACATAAACTAAGATTGGCGATACAGCTTATGAAGTATCAACCTGTGTACGAAGATTTAATTTTCGAGTTTTTTCCCAAGCTCGTCTACAAAATGGAAACCTTCTCAACGTGCATAGCGCGCGATCTATTGATCAGTTTAATCTTTTGAGCCTTGTGAAACTTTCCTATTAAAACTCTTATAGCAATAAATGTTAGTTTCAATGAATCCAATGATCGCGATCAAGGGTGGTAAGGTTCTAACCATCACAAAGGGCGTCATCGACAATGGTGTCGTCCTAATCGAGAATGGAAAGATCAAAACGGTCGGCTTGGATGTTAAGATCCCATCTGACGCCAAGGTAATCAACGCAAAGCGGAAGGTTGTCATGCCAGGTCTAGTTGAGGCCCACTGTCATATCGGAATATATGAGGAAACCGTGGGCTGGTATGGCGGCGATGGCAACGAGGCTACCGAGCCTATAACTCCCCATATGAGGGCCATTGACGGCATCAAGGCGAACGCTGACGAGAAGGGTCTCGAAGCAGCGTTAATGACGGGAATCACTACAGCTCAGATTCTACCGGGGAGCGCTAACGTTATTGGCGGAACTGGGGTGATCGTCAAGACAGCCCCTAAGGTCGTCGTCGACGAGATGATAGTCAAAAACCCCTCGGGGATGAAGATAGCCTTCGGGGAGAACCCACGCCGCGTCTATGGAGTCGAGTTCAAGAAAATGCCGAGCACACGCATGGGCGTCGCCGCCCTCCTCAGGGAGTGGCTGAACAAGGCACTCCTCTACGCCGAGAAGAAGGAATCAGCGACTGCGCAGAAGGACCCCATCAAGATGCCGGAGAGGGACCCGAGGCTAGAGGCT
>JBGPRA010000193.1:0-4136 GCA_041489375.1 Bathyarchaeia archaeon
CAAATAAATCGAAGACTTCCCCTAAGCAAACGACGAAGCAAAGAACTAAAGCAATAAAGGCGAAGACCAAGAAAACTAATCAGAAAACAAAGGTAGAAAAATCAAAGCCCGTTCAGAAGCAGCGTAAAACAACCAAAGCCGAACCGCCTTCCCAGGGAGGACCGAATTCAAAGATCGTGAAACCCGCTGTAAAAACTTCTCGCATCCACGCCAAGACAGAACAACCCAAAACCAAACAGCTAAAATTAACCTAAGCGATGGAGCCCTGGACGGGATTTGGACCCGCGACCTACAGCTTACAAGGCTGCCGCTCTAGCCAGGCTGAGCTACCAGGGCACACCACCAGAAAACACTCGAAGCCCACATAAATGTTTCACCTATTCAGCGTCGGCAAGGTACTTATTCAAGTCACTCACCATGATTCGAGATACTAATGACAGTGAAGATCACACGCCTTGATGGAGACCAGTTCAAGGCGGAGGCTGACGGCTATACAGTCCTCAGCGGCAGACTCAACGAACAAACACCGCCAATCGGCATGTCCCCGGGTAAGCTAATGGTTGCGAGCCTTGGATTATGCAGTGCCTTCCACGCCACTTGGTTCCTGAAGAGGCATAAAATTGAGGCTACGAGCCTCCAGATCGAAGTCGACGCGACGAACGATAAAGAGCCAAGCAGGGCATCCTTATTCAAAATCGTTGTCAAGGTCGGGGCGAACCTCGACACAAAGCAGGTTGAGAGCCTTCTCGCTGAGGTAAAGCGCTGTTACGTGGGAAACACAATGCGCGGGATGCCCAGGTTCAACTACGAGATTAAGACTAACAATGGAAGTAGCGAAATATGATCGAGCGGGCTACAACTTCCTACCTATATCCCGCGCCTTTTTAAGCAGGGTCTCTCTAGTCTCCACCGGCTTCTCGCCGGTCCCCTCGGCGATGATGCCCTTGATGTTTTTTATTCCATAGTCCTTCTCTATCTCCTTTAGCCAGTCAAGAACCCCGTTGTAGATATGAGGGTCATCCCAGCCATAGGTAATGATATTTACAGCCTCTGCGCCTTTCGGCCACCGAGAACGGTTCTTCTCGCTATAGTAACTACTGTAGTAGTAGAGGCGCTGTATGAAAGCGTGAGTGCGAGAATCGACTGTGCTGAACCAGATTGGTGCGCCTAGCACAAGGGCTCCCATCGACTCTAAGTGAGGTTTAATCTCATCGAAGTCATCCCTCGGGAATACCGTCTCCCCTTTCCGGTAACCGAAATGTCCGATCTTGGTTTCGGCGAGCTTGAATAGAACTGTCTCGTGTCCTGCTTCTCTGGCTCCCGCTAGGACCTCCTCAACGAGCTTAACCGTGTTGCCGTCCTTTTTGGCTCCATCAACTATTCCTAGAACCTTCAATTATTCCCCTGTGAAATCCCATATATACACTATATAAAAAAGGGCTACTCACAGCCCAACTAGAAGACATTATCTTGAAGATAATGCAGATAGTACTGGAATCAGGATAGTGCGCACGCGCGAGGCATGGCTGACCCTCCGAGGGATAAAGACCCTACACGTCAGGATGCAGCGCCAGACCGAGAGCGCAGAGTCGATCGCGAAATGGCTCGAAGAACACCCGAAGATCGAATGGGTCAAATACCCGGGACTTAAAAGTCACCCCCAGCACGCCCTCGCGAAGCGGCAGATGGACGGGTTCGGGAGTATGCTGAGCTTCGAGGTAAAGGGAGGCGTCGAAGCTGGGCGCAGGGTTATGAACAACGTTAAGCTCTGCAGCTTAGCTGTCAGCCTCGACGCAGTTGAGACACTGATCAGTCACCCCTCCTCGATGACACACGCTATTATCCCAAGGGAGGACCGCCTCAAAAGCGGCATAACAGATGGCCTAGTCCGACTTAGCATAGGCATAGAAGATGTCGATGACATAATCGAGGACCTCGACCAGGCTCTTACCAAGGCGTAAATGCGCGCGCCTGCCCAAGTCAAGGCGGGTTCAAGCTCATCTAAGCTGCGAGTCTCATCTGCTCTTCAGACTCAGGTAGTCTACCGAGCGCCTTGAGTAGTTGTCCATAGTTCTCATGAGCTTTCTTAAAATCGGGCTTGATCTCTACAGCTTTCCTGTAGTGTTCCTCGGCCTCGTCGACCCTGTGAAGCTTGATGAGGACATTCGCATACCAGAAGTGGCCATCAGCGAAGGCAGGGTAGAGTCCTAAGGTCCTTCGGAAGTAGACTTCGGACTCGGCGTACTTGCCCTGGTTGACGAGATTAATCGCTGTGTTGTACTGGGGTGTGACCCAGCCCTGCTTCAGCTCCGTCGCCCTCTTAAGATGCTCCTCAGCCTCAGTCATCCTCTTCGTTTCCCAGAGAAAGACGCCGTAATCATTATGAGCCTCGGCGGAGCTGGGCATCATCTCGAGTGCCTTCTTATAAAGGACCTCGGCTTCCTCTAGCCTCCCCTGCTTGAAGCTATTAGCCTTCTTCAGGGTCTCAGTAGGATCATTTAGGCGTCTCCTGAGCTTCTCGTAGCGAGTTTGGACCTCTGGCCAGTCTGGGTGGGTCTCGAGGGCTTTCTTGTAATGCTCCTCCGCTTCAGCGAATCGACCGGATCCCTCAAGGATTATAGCGTAGTTTATCTGGGCGTTAGCGTCCCCCGGCTTAATCTCCAACGCGTGTGCGACGTACTTCAATGCCTCATCATGACGCCCTCTCTTCCATAGAATTACACCGTACATAGAGTATACGTCGCTGCTCGTGTCGTCTAAGAGAAGGGCTCTGCGGACGCTCTCCTCAGCGTGGTCGAGATCCCCCTTCTGCTGGAGAATCACAGCGAGGAGGAGCCTGTAGCTTGCTACGTCGGGGTCGGAGGCGATGACCTTCCTGATGAATTCCTCGGCGTCGTCAAGGCGCCCGTTCTTTATGAGGTACTGAGCGCTCATGCTGGTCAGTGCAACGTCGCCAGGGCTCGCGGTGAGCCCCATCCTGAGGCACTTCTCCACCTCCTCCTTCTTCCCAAGCTTCTCGAGTATCTCGTAGAGGAGGACGTATGCGGCGCCGACGCTCTGGTCGGCGAATACGGCCTTTCTCGCGTAGAACTCAGCCTCCTGGTAGTCGCCTTTATCCTTAGCGGCAGATGCTCTCGCTATGAACTGCCAGACTGGCTCGATTCCCAAGTCGACGCCCATGAGCTTCTCTGTAATGTTTTATGAGCCTCGTTTAATGGGTTTCTAGTGTGAGGAACTTCTTTTCGTGAATTTTATCGCGCATGATGGTGTCGATTTGAATTTAGGACGCTGAGGCGCAGGGATGACGGAGATCTTCTGTTCATAGATGACGGTGGTCATACAACCTTCGACAACGCGTGGGAGATGTCGATATGTTACTTGGTGGGTAAAGTTGTTGGAGGCCCGAGCGGGATTCGGACCCGCGACCTACAACTTACGAGGCTGCCGCTCTGACCGCTGAGCTACCGGGCCACTCCACCATACGGGAGAAGTGCCTGTTTTTAAGAAATACGGTGAAACTAGGTGGAAGCAACGACGCCATTATTGATGAGTTCCTCGATCTCGGCGTCGCTAAGCCCCAGTATCATACTGAGGATCTCCTTGTTATGTTGTCCGAGTATCGGTGCGGCAGTCTTCCTCTCCGTTGGGGTTAGGCTAAACTTGATAGGATTGTTGGCGGTCCTCACTTTCCCAGCTTTCAGATGGTCGAGGTCAATGAACATCCCCCTAGCGGCGAGGTGTGGGTCATTCACCGTCTCGTTAAGTTGGTAGATGGGGGCTGCAGGGAGGTCTGCGTCTACGAGCGTCTGTACAGCTTCATCCCTGTTCATCGATGCGACGAATTTCTCGCAGTCCTCCTTCGTAGGTTCCTCCAAATTTAGTAACTTCTTCATATTCTCGATGGCGGAGGGGCTCCAAGCACCGACGCGTACCCAGCCACCGTCCTTCGCCTTGAAGATGCCACCAATACCTCCCGTGGGATACTTCTTCCTCATCTCCCAGTTGAGCATCCCGCTAAGGAAATAACCGGTTATCCCTGGGTTCACTGCAACCATGCAGTCTAGTTGAGCGACATCGATCATCTGGCCTAATCCGGTCTTGTCCCTGTAGCGGATAGCAGCGATAATCGCCATGGC
>JBGPRA010000194.1:0-4136 GCA_041489375.1 Bathyarchaeia archaeon
CTTTGGGCATCTTCCTCTGGACGAGTACCTGGCCGTCTCGGTCAAGTACTGTCGCGTAGGTGGATTCCTTGTGGACGTCGAGTCCACAGACGACGATATATTCTTCATACATCATCGCGCGCATAAATTCAACAACGTGGTAGGAGATCATATAATTTCAGCTTGGTTCTCACAGAATCATTACACTATCACCGTAACTACTGGGCCCGATGGCTCGATCTCGCCGAGTGGTAGTGTGTCAGTGAACTATGGGGCTAGTCAGACATTCACCATCACGCCGAACACCGGCTACCACGTATCCAGTGTGTTAGTTAATGGCTCATCTGTTGGAGCGGTGTCCAGCTACACATTCAGCAACGTCCAGGCTGATCACACAATCTCAGCTACCTTTAGCAACCAGTACTCCATCACCGCCTCCGCTGGACCGGGTGGCTCGGTCTCGCCAAGTGGTAGCGTGTTGGTGAACACTGGAGGTAGTCAGACCTTCACTATAACGTCGGATACCGGCTACCAAGTGGCGAATGTCCTAGTCGATGGAGTATCTGTGGGTGCACTGTCTAGCTATACGTTTAGTAACGTTCAGGCTGATCACACGATCTCCGCCACCTTCAGTAAAAATATCGGAGTAGATGGGAGTGCTTCGGCAACTAGTAGTACAGGCAGTATAATTACTATGACGCTGACTACAACTTACTCCAACGATTTAGTTTATCTATCAATTGTTGAGGGGGACTCAGTATCCGTATCTAGCATAACCTCAAACCCGAGTCTAACTTGGACGCAAAGGAAAACCCAGACCTTCTCAACAGGAAGCAAGTTAGAGACCTGGTATGCTGTAAAGCCGTCAAGCGGATCAATAAGTATAACTGTTCAGCTAAATGGGAGTACGAGGGCTACCGCAGTCGCTTTCGGTGTATGTGGAGCTAATACTGCAGATCCTTTTGATGGGGTAGCTGCTTCAGCTTCAGGTACCTCAAAAACTCCAAGTGTTTCTCGCACGACTTCAAACAGCCAAGATCTACTAATTGGCTCGTTAGGTGTAGAGTCGAGCCAGTCATTAACACTCGGAACTAGTTTCACCCTCGTAAGGACGCAGGTTAGCTATGGGAATACGCGTGAGGTATCAGATGAGTATAGGATTCTGACGTCTGCGGGTTCTTATACTGTCGGTTATTCTTATGGCAGCTCAGCAAGCTGGGCTATAATCGGAGACGCCATAAAACAACTTCCTTAAGAAAACGCGCGAGCGTTAGGAGAACTCCCTTGACTATGATGAGGAGAGGGGTGCTCATTGCGGCTAGCATCAGGGTTGTTAGGTTGACGATGACGTTTGCCTGGATGTTCATTGGCACATTGATACCCATGGCTTGTTGTACCTCAGTCATCGGAATTGGGAGGATAATGGTTCCCCCATGGAACAGGATGTACCAGAAGGAGAGCAGGGAGACCCCGAGGCATATGAGGAGGGGCCCCTCCACCTTCGTTTTTCGTAGCGTCACCGTGATGAGGACGAAGGCTGATACTATGAGGCCTATGGTGGTGATCCTCGGGTCCAGTAGCTGATTAATGAGGCTTTGGAGCTGGGCGTCGGGGATCACCTTCAAGTACTTTATTAGGGCCCTTGGGGCGAGGTAGAGCGCTGCCAGGCTGAGGGAGGCTAGGAAAAGGGCGATGAGTACTCTGAATACGAGACTCTCCGACCTTATCTCCGTGTCTAGCAGTTTAACCAAAGGAGCCGACCTCCAAGTCGAAGAATCCAGACGTTGACTCGATGTTAAGCACCAGTCTCAAACCTCTTTCGGGTAGCTGATTATTTGGGACTACCACATCCAGGCTTAGTGAGCCTGTACTCCCGGGCACAACGTGAATCTGCTGAGTTTTACCTATCCATGTATCACCCACGACGTTCACTAGTTTGGGGGTTATTGCTCCGTCGAGGGTGAGGAAGTGGTTGTTGTTGAGGAAGTTCATAGTTCCTTTGATCCTTGTGTGGGTCGAGTTTACGGGGGTAGAGTTGGTTTGGATCTGTGGGTTCTTGATGGGAGCGCCCCAATCAAGTTCGATGTTCTGGCTTAGTGCCTTCATGACTACGGGGTAGTCTGTGAGGGTGAGCTCAAGGTTGCCTTGGTAATTGAGGGTCGCGTCGTTGAGCAGGAGGTCCTTTATGTTTGTTGGAGGGGCGAGAGTGATCTGGGTGGATTCACTCCACTTTGTCCCAGGTTTAGCGGAGATCTTGATTGTGCCTTCACCCGTTTGATCCGTGGAGTCGAACAATCTGATTATCCCGACTCCGTTTACTGTGAAAAAGGGTGACTGGTTCTCGAAGGAGAGGGGTAACTCTATCTTGATTTGTGTTGGACTCGCTTCCCTCACGACAGGCGTCCCGATGGTGAGGTTGTGGAGAGGCGGCAGCCAGGTCGCTTTAGCTGAGACCTCTGCGCCTAGAGAGATTATGGGTGACATGCCTACATTTGCTGAGATCTCGATTGTGAAGTTCTCCGAGTTGAATGCGAGGCGCTTCGCGTCATCCTCGGTTACTGTGCTTAGATCGATCTCGACTGCTATTGGGATGCTCTTTACCTGTGAATCTGCTGGTATCGCCAGCTTGGGTTCGGTGACCCCGATCCAGGTTCCATGGTCGCTTCTAATTGAGGGTGTGATACCTGCGTTGATTTCGAAGGGGCCCGTGTTCCTGATTGTGAGGACCGTGGACACCGTGATCTTACTACCAGTCAGCGTCTGAGTGGGATTAGCAATTTTAATGGAGTTGGCCACCGAAGCGATGTCGTATGCAGTCACGAATATGAGGGCGGGCAGGATGAAGATTGAGACGAGGATCAGTAGGTTTAGTCCTCTCAAACTACTCTTATACAACTCCTAACCTCCAAAGCCATTACCACTAGATGCGAACGTAGGTTAATCAAGTTACGTGAATATCTAGTTTCAATAATCGCGCGTTTCTCCATGAATATTAAAGTGGAGCTATTCTCAACCTCGCACGCGGGGATTTCAGGTAAGTACCTCTTTGAATACTCTAAGATTGTTTGCGCCAAGCACCTTCTTTATGTCACTGTCTGAGTAGCCGCGGGCCACCATGCCCTCTGTGAGGTGTGGGAACGTTGTGACGTCGTGGAGGTCCGGGAATCCGCAGCCTCCGTCTAGGTCGCTGCCGATGCCCACGTGGTTGGTTCCAACTAGCTTCACGGCGTGGTCTAAGTGATCCAACCAGTCCTGAACAGTGACCTTCTTGACGGCCTCAGGGTCTCCGAAGCCGATGCCGTCCTTGATGAATCCGGCGCAGAAGCTAAGGTTCATGACACCCCCTTTCTCGGCTAAAGCCTTGATCTGGTCATCGGTGAGGTTCCTGTGATGACTACATAGGGCTTTGCAGTTGCTGTGGGTGGCTAGAACCGGATCCTTTGTGAGCTCTAACACGTCCCAGAAGCCGGTCTGGTTTAGGTGACTGATGTCCACGATCATGCTGAGCTTGTTCATCTCCTGGACCACCGTTTTTCCGAGTTCTGTGAGGTGGCTGCCTGTGTCTGCTCCTGAGCCGTCTCCGAGCTCGTTCCTTGGGAAGTGGGTGAGAGTCAGGCTTCTGGCACCCAGCTTGTACATGGCTCTCAGTGCCTCCACTGATCCTTCCAGCGGCTCTCCTCCCTCGATGGTGATCATTGCCGTTATCTTGCTGTCCTGGACAGCCTTCATGATCTCATTGTAACTGGTGACCAGAGATACCTGTTTTGGGTACCTCGCTAGTTCTGAGTGGAACGCGTCCATCATCTGTACTAGGCGGCGGAGCCTGGCTGTGTATTGGGGGTCTACGTACATGGCGAATAGGAGGCATTTTACTCCGCCCTTTCTTATGCGGGGTATGTCGATCTGGCCGTGCTTGGACCTTTCTCCAAGTGTTCTCCTCGGCGGAAGCGGGGTTGATTCTGAGGCAATGAAGAAGGGAGGCGTCTTGATGAGGTGGAGTATTGTGTCGTTGTGAGTGTCCACCACTAGGGAGGATTCATGGATCCTTCTAGCCCTTTCAGCCTGCGCGCGCTGGCCTGTCCCGAAATAGCAGCTGAAACACTTCCTCTACCCCATAACAGGCGTATAAACCGACTCAACAACGACTAGAAACCAAA
>JBGPRA010000195.1:0-4133 GCA_041489375.1 Bathyarchaeia archaeon
AACTCGGGTTCACCCCCTGTATACTAATTGGTCACAGCATCGGCGGGAGGATGGGGATGATCCTCGCCGCGGAGCATCCCGACGAGGTTAAGGGGCTGATACTCGTTGACATAGCACCACCAGACCCCATCTCAAGGCCTTTGGGCCAACAAGCCCCGTCCTCCTTCAGTAACGAAGCTGATGTAGTCACTTATCTTAGGCAGAGGTACCCCGGATTCACGACCGAATATATCAATAACAGGCTCAGGCACGGCTTCAAGACGCAGCCTGATGGAACCATAATACCCAAACCAACTGGCAATCCGAATATGACGAGTTACTACACAGACCTATGGCCCTACGTCGAGAGAATAATGGTGCCAACGAAGCTAGTACTGGGTGCCGAAAGTCAACTTGTTACACCTGAGAAGAAGGATCGAATGGCGAAACTGATACCCGGTCTCGAGATCTCCACCGTTAAGGGAGCTAGTCACATGATACCTCAAGACAAGCCAAAAGAATTCGAGAAGGAGGTCAAAAAATTCCTCCTCCGACTTAACTGGTAAGCTTATTATTTTTTTAGGGGAAGTAATTCAGCCATCCTTATGGCGCATGCGATTGCGAGCGATAGCCTTTTCACGGATGCAATGCGATCCAGTTGAGACCTTGGGTATTCGAGAGGGCTATCTCCGATTCATTGTCCGGTTAGCTGGTTACTTGGCTGCTCTGTCAGCGGTATTCATCGGGTTTGGCATGGTTCAGCCGCTACTCTCATTGCATACAAGTAGCTTCGTGGGAACCTCCTACCTCCTAGTTGGTGCCATGATCTCGACGATCGGACTCGTCAAAGCGGGGATGGGGCCCGTCAGCGGGTTCCTCTCAGACACCTATGGCAAGCAGAGGCTCGCCTCAGTCGGGGCAGGAGCGATAGCTGTGAGCATGGTGCTTGTCTACCTCTCAGGCTCTGTCACCACGCTCATAATTGGCTATGTCCTCTACGGAGTCGGGCAGGCTATGTTTTTTCTCGTCATGATGACTGCGATGGTTGAGGCAGCTGGTCCGGAGAGGAGTGCGCGTGCCATGGGGCTCTACGAAGGCGTGAATGGCTTATCGATAATGATTGGCTCCGCTTTGTCGAGCCTCCTTGTTGGGGTCCTCGGAGTAGCGGGTGTATTCGGAGTAGCAGCAGCCTTCTCTGCAGTCTCGTTCCTTGTATGTATATTTGTAATCAGAGAGACTTCTCGGCCAAGCGGTACGAGAGGTACAATGCTCAATTTTAAAGGACTAAGGGCAATTATGAGGCCGGAATACGTCGTTGCGATGTACACCGCTTTCTTCTTCATGTACTCACAGAACGTCTTTGCATCCATAATCCCCCTATACACGTCCCAGACAAGTCTACTCAGGCTGGAGGAGCTGGCGCTACTCTTTGTCGCTTTCGCTGGTGCAACTTCCCTCGGCTCCTTTCTAGCTGGGCCGGTCTCGGATCGCGTGGGTAGGAAATGGCCCATAGCTGTGGGCATGGTTTTCACAGCCCTCAGCTATACAGGGCTTTATGTAGCAAACGCTCCACTGACGCTGGTGTCTTCGAGCCTCGCCTTAGGCTTCGGAACAGGTTTCTTCCACCCAGTCGCGAGCGCCATAGTCGCAGATATCTCCACCCTAGAGAACAGAGGCAAAGCGTTTGGCTTCTATAGACTCATGAGGGACCTAGGCACGTTCGCTGGCCCAGCGGTAGCCGGCATTGTCTCTGCACTCCTTGGCATTGGTTCGCTCTTCATAATTAATACGGGGCTCGCCTTGCTTGGTTTCCTCCTTGCAGTTTTTGTAGTCAAGGAGACTCTGGGGAAAAACGACGCACATTCGCCCAATCAGAAATCCAGAGCATAAGAAAACGGTTTAACTTCAGATGTATACACACATCTATGAAGAGGCAGAAGTTCCTCGTCACAAAGGAGCATAAGGCATCCTTCGCCTACGCGATGATTGCCGTTGAGGGTGATGAGGTAGCTATCGGGAAGGAGGACCCCGAGATGTCGGGTTGGTTCTGGTGTAAAAACTCAAAGGGTGTGGAGATGTGGGTCCCTTCAACCCACCTAGACCTGAATGGGACAAGAGGCGTCTTCAACCAGGACTACAACTCGGTTGAGCTAGACGTCAGGGTTGGAGATGCGGTCCAGTACCTCGGGAAGACGCTTGGGTGGGTGGAGTGTCTCGATAGCGGGTGGAGGTATGGGTGGGTCCCGATGCAGAAGCTGATTCCCGTATAGTCGTTTTTAAACGATCAACTTTCACGTCCAGTTGTAAAAGAATCCAGTACGGAAAGTAGGAGCTATATAGGTTTTAGTGGAGGATCATGCATGCCGATAGTACTACCGAAGGGAAAGAAATGTGCAGTTGTCATGAGCTGGGACTTCGACGCGATGTCCGCCTTTGTCCTAAGGGGGGAGACGACTCCGACCCTCATTTCGAGGGGCGAGTTCGGCGCCAGAGTAGGCGTCCCGAGGGTTCTCGAGCTCTGCGACAAGTATAGCTTCAAGACGACTTTCTTCGTCCCGGGCTGGACGATAGCCACCTACCCCGAGTTGTCGAGGAAGATCTATGAGAAGGGGCACGAGATCGCCCACCACATGTGGTGTCACGAGAACGCACCAGATCTCAGTTACGAGAAGGAGCTGGAGCTACTAGAGAAGGCGATGGATGTTATCAAGGATGCAACTGGGAAGTACCCAATTGGAAACCGTTCAGGTGGGTTCGCCAATAGTAATAACACGATTAAGCTCCTACAGGATCATGACTTTTTATACGATAGTACACAGATGGCTGATGACTTCAACGTCTACAGGTGCCGGATAGGCGACCACGGGTCACCGAGTGAGCCATGGGTATTCGGGAGGGAGTCAAGCATCCTCGAGTTGCCTATCGCTTGGGTCATCGACGACTGGCCACTCTACGAGTTCAATCCTCAGCCACGCATTAACCCTGGGCTTCATACTCCCTCGCAGGTTTTTGAGATCTGGAGTCAGGAGTTCGACTATATGTACGACCGTGTGCCAAACGGCGTCTTCATGATCACGATGCACCCGTATGTAAGCGGTCGTGCCCACAGAATCATGATGGTTGAGAAGCTCATCCAGCACATGATGATCCGCCCTGGTGTGTGGTTTTGTAGGGGTGAGGACGTGGCGGGGTGTTGGAAAGATTAGTTGTTAGTTTTTTTTTGCACGTGTGTAGTCAATTACAATATTGATGTGGGAAAAATTATGGAAACTTCTAAACAATAGAAGAGCGATTTCTGATTCAATTAGGCGGTAACAACATTGTCAGACAGCGTTGAGAAAGCGGATCAACTTCCTGGTAATATTGCTAACGATAGTAAAGACGTCGTTAGTAACATTACGATTTCGATCATTGACTATGATAAACAAAGCTACTCAGAGAGACAAGTTCTAAACGTAGAAGAATGTTTTGCACCCCAAAAGAAGAACAATGTTCGATGGATAGATGTCGATATGCTGACTGATCCTAGTGTCATCGCGCAAATCGGACAACACTATCATTTACACCCGCTTCTTCAAGAGGACATTACAGAGATGGGGCAGCGGCCCAAGATAGAGGAGTTCGAAGAGTACCTTTTCATCATAGGTAAGATGCTATCATATGACGACATAATAGAGGAGATCAAGTTCGAGCAGCTAAGCATTATACTTACAAAAGACACTGTGATCACCTTCGGCGAACGACCTGGAGACGTCTTTGAGCCAGTGAGAGATCGAATAAGGAACAATAAGGGATTGATTAGAAGCGAGGACCCCAGTTTCCTCGTTTACAGCCTCCTTGACATAATTGTGGATAATTACTATCTTGTACTTGAAAACCTAGGCGACAGAATCGAGGACATTGAAGATAAGGTAGTGGAAGGCCCATCGCCAAAGATCCTCTCAAAGGTACATGACCTAAAAGTTGAGATGATAATACTGAGGAAAGCAGTGTGGCCGTTAAGAGACGTCGTTGCGCATATGGAGCGCTGCGGGTCGCCTCTGCTCTCCGATACTGCAAGGCTTTACCTTCATGATATTTACGATCACACTATTCAGGTCATGGACAGCGTTGAGACGTACCGAGACATACTCGCAGGCTTACTCGACATCTAT
>JBGPRA010000196.1:0-4126 GCA_041489375.1 Bathyarchaeia archaeon
ACGGTCAAACCGCGCGCGCTAGAACCCGCCGCCATCACTCCACTGAGGATCACTGCCGAATCGATCAAGCGGGATCTCAGCACGTACCTCAAGGACCTGGATATCTCCGAGGACGCCGAAAAAGTCGTGGTGACACCCAAAAGGTACCTTGGCCACAAGAAGTTCGTTTCTATCTCCTCCCTAATGGAGGAGATTGGAGGCACCTATGTCAGTGCTGGGAAGAGGTCGCGTTTTCTGATAGAGAAGAAGCGGGACTGAATAGATCAGTTTTTCTCAGCATCCGTCGCTCGGCTACCCTATATGAAAATAAATATCGGGAACTCATCGCTCGGATCTACGCTCGTGGCGTGCGCGAGGCACCAAACTTGAAGCTTGGTGAGGAGAATGGGATTCGCGCGCGCACTTGACGCCATAATCTTATCCTCAGCTCCACCTGACATTAGAAAAATCTTAACCCAAAGTTGCTTTGGTATAAGCCTCATCTTACGTGCAATAATCCTATCATCACATCTACCTCACTGACCAATTCACTGAACGCAGTTGCGTTTTAGTTCATCTTGTTGAGCGAACTAAACCTCTGGGAGGCTGATAACTGAAATAATAGATCAAGGTTCCCGTGACTCTAATCTTCCCAATCTCCTCAAGGTCATGGATATATCCCTTGATGGTAGCGAGTCTAAAACCCCATTTTTCATAATAGATACTCAACAGCTCTCTCATCTCGATTCCATTGCTACCCGCTGCGCGCGCATGACCCCAAACTCGCAGTAGGTATCGTTTTATGAAAAAGATAGGGAGAAAAGTTTACTGAATTGAGTGCATGTAGCGGAAGAATTCCTCGGGAGTGGATACTAGGTCAATGGTTACCTGCCCCCACTTCGACATAGCCTCATATATGCCGCGAAGTTCAATATGGGGGTCCTCCACGTTTACTACCATGATCGAGTGTCTTCTCTGTGCAGAGAAATACGTTACTTCAGGCTTCAGCTGTTCCATCATTCCTTTTATTTCCTGTTCTGCCTCTTTTGCGTTCTTCTGTGTAAAGGCGGCCTCGGTGGGTGTGTCAAGAGTTATCAAATACTTCATTTTTTTAACCTTCTCATTATAGATTGGGAACACTTCCTATTATATAGATAGGAGATTTTTGGTATAGTACTGAATTACATATAGATACTCAGTTTTTTGGGTTTGGGTTTGGGGCCATAGCCTTATCCTGAGTTCCACCAGATACACAACCGTGAACATGATTCACGCGCACGTGGGTGGGGGTAACCTCTATAGAGAGGCATATAAGAGTCTCCTAGATGTCTCAGTCCTTCCCATCCAACGCCTCAGGGAAAAACCTGAAGTGGGCCATTCTCCTCGCCTTCCTGATCAACACCCCGTTTCTACTAACCCTACTGTTCTCGGGCGTGGGACTAGGACCTTTATCAATCCCTATCCTAGTCCTCCCCCTGGGGATCTCTGGGCTAATAATCTACGCCTCATACGCTGCTGGGAAGATGGAGTTCATACTCGGAGAAGACGATTTGACTATCAGCTTCCCCTTGTCTCCACTCAGAATCAACTATGCCAAGATTACAGGCGCGGGAAAGGTCGATACGAGTCTCAGATTCCGGCTATTCGGAGGAAGCCTCCCTGGATCCCACTGGGGAATCTTTACTACGAGCAGCATAGGTAACGCCCAGGTCTATTCGACCCGGTACAAGGGAGAGTTCATTCTTATCGAGGTGAGGGACGGCGAGAAGATACTCATATCGCCACGTGAACCCGACGCGTTCCTCGATGCTCTTAAGGGGAAGGACAAATTCGCCACTCCAACACTGACCGCCATGGTAGAGCCTCGCCTAGATCGGAGACTGGCCTACACGCAGGTCGCTGTTGTCGCCATCGCGTGGCTTGTCTTAATCTATTATGTCGCTTCAGTTTACTCAGGATTACCCGATATAATACCCGTCCACTTTGGACTCGACGGCGTCCCAAACAGGTATGGGAGCAAGGTGGAGCTCATCGTTCTAGTGGCTGTCTCGGCTCTCTTCCCCTCACTAAACACCGTCTTCGCTATCAAGTATGGAAAATATATCAATGGTCTTACCTTGTTCCTGAGCGTTGTCTTCCTGCTAGCTGTAGGGCTCTTCGCTCTCGTGGTCAACCAGATCCTTCAGGCAATATAGATAATTGGTCAGCGCACGCATGGCTGAGCGTGGATGAGGCAACGAAGCCAAGCAAGCCCACTCCATAGTCTTATCCTGAGTTCCTCCTGCGTGAGTGAGTTCCAGCTACTTACCTGATTAAAACCAGCTTCCTACACGTCTCTCAGCTTCGCAGAGCAGTTGTCTATCATATGATCCAAAGACCTGTTCCGCTAACTCGATGTGCCCAGCGTCATTAACATTAAACCCAGATAAATGGCGAAGTAAGGCATCCAGTTCGACCAGATTACGACTAAATGCAAGGATACCGGGCCCAGTGATCATATCATATTCGTATCCAGGGCTACCGAATCTACCCTCCACGGTCCTACGCCTTGTTGAACCATAGTACTCCCAGAGACCATAAAGTGGAAACAAACTCGCGTACACCTTAGCGGTGTCCACGATGCTCGTACTCAATGTTCTATCTTTTGGCCCATGCCACCAACTTCGGTTAGGGTCAGGAATGAGGCCGAAGAGGTTCTTCAAGGTGAATGAAGCATACTCCTTGAGCCAGTTGAAACTGATCAGTGTAGCTCCCTTATGCCTGTAGAGTCTCTCTGGGACTATCCCATAGAGCTTATCCGTGAAAACCGGCGAGTACCTCTTCTCCACGATCTCCTTGACGAGTTTAGGGTCAACGGTCCGTCCACTCCATGCCTCCTCCGTGATATTGACGTATTCTACCCCAAACTCCTGAAACAAATCTCTGAAACCGAAGCGCTCCAGGAAGTTGGTATCTCCCCTCTGAATCTCATCCCATATGCTGTCTTTGAACCAGCTCCAGTCCGGGTGACTG
Source organism: Bathyarchaeia archaeon (assembly GCA_041489375.1). Classification (GTDB taxonomy): domain Archaea; phylum Thermoproteota; class Bathyarchaeia; order TCS64; family TCS64; genus UBA8941. Next base: position 2,992 of record JBGPRA010000196.1, read on the forward strand.
TGAAGCCACAGCCAACCCTTTCCCCGAAACCAGGTCCAATCAAACTCCTCGTTACCCACTTTAAATATACGTGTGATGGTCTGATCATCCCAAACTCGGGCCGTCTGATAGGACTCTACGACGATGATTTTGCCTGGGAGAGCCTCGAAGAGGTGTCGAAGGCTGTCAGCTGTGGTGAATGATCCCTCTTCGCTGAGAACCCAGTTAGGTTTCACTATTATCGGATCTGACTTCAAGATTGGGTCTTTTAAAAGTCTCTTATAATCTGCGATGCTATTTGCCTTCGCAATATTGGTTTCGCCAATCAACTGAATGTCAGAATTCATGCTTTGAATGGGCTACTACTCTTTAATATTGTTTACATCTGAGTCAGTATGAGTATTTTCTCAAATGCACTCCTGTTTTAACATAATTGGTGCGAGCTGTTCGGTAATCTTATTTGGAGTTCCACGTCTGAAAATCTTAACCCAAGTTCACTTTGGTATAAGCCTCATCTTACGTGCAATAATCTTATCCTCACTCCATCATGCTAAGTATCATTTATTCTATGGTTACCTAGCACCAATGCACCCTGATGCGAGATTTTAAATCATTTTCTAGGCATTGAATCTTTGACCAATATGTCTAAACAGAGTCTAGTAGTACGCTATGATGATGTTCCGTGGAAGAGAAACGATGACCCAAGAGACTGGCTAAACTATAAACGCCTAATCTGGGAGCAGATGGGTTCCAGTGACCTCTGCATAGGGATCGGTGAGCTTCCCCCCGGGAAGGTGCTTGGGCTTCATCACCACGTGGGTGACGCAGAGTTTTACTATGTGCTGAGTGGTAGGGCTACAATTACAGTTGATGATGAGGTGATTGACGCGACACCCGGTACTGCTATCTATATTCCGAAGGATTCTCCTCATAAAATCTTGAATGACGGTAAGGAAAAGTTCGTGATGGTGTATGGGCTGAATGCCCCTACTCGGAAATATATTTGGGACGAGTAATGCGCGCGATGATGTATGAAGAATATATCGTCGTCTGTGGACTCGACGTCCACAAGGAATCCACCTACGCGACAGTACTTGACCGAGACGGCCAGGTACTCGTCCAGAGGAAGATGCCCAAAGAGGACATACCACGGTTC
>JBGPRA010000197.1:0-4042 GCA_041489375.1 Bathyarchaeia archaeon
AACCTGATTGTGCTCCCAGAGGTCCGAGGTAGGCGCGTGGGCGAAACCCTCATGAAAAGGGCGATAGAGAGGCTAAACTCCGAGGGCGCGGAGACAATCCGCCTCGATGGAGTCCAGAAGGCTATTCCACTCTATGAGCGCCTCGGCTTTAAGGGAGAACACTGGTCACTAAGATACAGTGGAATCTCCTCTAAAGCCCCCCATAGGGGCATTGAGCCTTTGGAGAGAGAAGATTTAGAGCAGGTCGCTAGACTCGATAGACGATTCTTCGGGCTCAATCGTATACAGAAGCTTAGAAGGGTCCAGCATGACTTTCCTGACCTCTGCTTCAAGGCGTCGAAAGGGGGGAGGTAAGGGGCTACATTATGGCGAAGCCTGGGACCTCGAATGTTAGGGTGGGACCATGGATATGCGACCCGAAATACATCGAATTTTCGGAGCTACTTCTCAACGCGCTCACGTCGAAGACTGAAGGGAGAAAAATGTGGATAGGACTTCCCGAGTTTAATAAAGCCGCGGTGAAGATCATTGAGGGAAAGGGTTACACAAAGATGCCATCGAGTCTTCGGATGTGCTACGGCTCATGCAAGAAGGTCGAGGACGTTTTAGGGATATTCGGAGTTGGCGCTCCTGACAAAGGTTAGACAGGTCGGTGAAAGACTAGCATATCACCGACGGCGAGTGGTGGCTCATCCACAGTAGGTGCCCTGATCAGGACGTTCATATGGTTGGGCATATGGTTCATATCGTATCCAACTAGTTCTCCAATTTTTTTCCCAGATATTGTTACATCGTCTCCGGTGACTATTATTCCACCCCTCGTTATTTCAAAGAATGCGACAGCTATGACTCTGTTGGCTCCACCACCGGGGATGGCTGCCTTTTCGTTAGTTATCATGAGCTCGTGTATATCGTGTTTGAGGACAGCTCGGCTTTTAGTGTCTATGAGTTTAAGGCCACGATCCTTGAAGCTGACATGAAGAATGGCAACGATCGTGGATTCAACGGGGCGTCGATCACCGTAAAGGTCGGGAGTTATTTTCTTCGGGTCGTATGGTGGCGTGGACACGGCGGCTACTCCTTTATCCAGATGCCCTTACGTTTCTCGGGCTCCTTCAAGTCTGTGCCCATGTACCAGTGGAAGCTCTCCCGGCCTGTGGATGCGCTCATCGTGTTCCCTTTGTTATCCATGGCTAGACAGTTCATATCACCCTTCTCGTGAAGCTCATTTATACTCTTCATTCCGCGTGCACACGCTTCATGGATTGTCCTGCCGTTTTCCATATAACTGACGATGGTTCTTGCGAGGCTGAGGCGTATAGCGAGTTCACCGCGGCCAGTACAAGTCGCTGCGCCAAAGCGGTTATCGCAGTAATTTCCTGCGCCAATTATCGGGCTATCCCCTAAGCGCCCGGGGAACTTGAATGCTGTGCCGCTCGTGCTTACTCCACTACAAATATCGCCGTTCTTGTCAATGGCTATGATATTTACGGTGCCATGCTGCTTTTCCGTGAGTTTATCGTACCATTCTCGGAGGCCAAAATCAACGTCGTATTTGACGTACCATGGTTTCTCGCCTTCTATGGGTTGACCAGCGTACCTTTTAAGGAAACTCTGATAGCTGGCGTTTGCCTCCTTTGTCAGGAGATTCTGCTTCCTAAATCCCATAGCCTTCGCAAACAGCTCTGCACCACTCCCGACGAGCATTACATGAGGTGTCTTCTCCATTACCATCCTGGCGATACTGATGACATGGATGTATCCCTTCACGGCGCCGACGGCACCTGTCCTCAACGTCCTTCCGTCCATAATGCTCGCATCGAGTTCCACCTTCCCGAGTAGGTTAGGAACACCCCCGTAGCCAACACTGTCGTCTTTAGGATTCGCTTCCACAAGCTTCGTCGATGCCTCGACAGCGTTGATTGCGGAGCCGCCCATTCGGAGTATCTTGGCTCCAGCGTAGAGGAACTCACCGGCGTTCCTTGTACCGATTATGAAAGGTTTGACCTTAGCCATGGCTATGAGTTGATGTCAAAGATGTATAAAAAACAGATTGAAGTGCCCATTGACGTTACTTTTCGTAAAAATTACGAAGAAATTGGTCGATCGCTGCGTCATCTAATGTTTTCCGTTCCCCAGGTTTAACATTTCCATAACCTCGTCCACGAAACGGAAGTAATTGGTGTCTCTGATGTGCTCTGAGCGTTGCGCGCGCTCCTATTGGGTCTCAGGGGACCAGTCGGGTAGCCGCTCGGGCACCGGAGCTCCTGAAAACGTTCTCATAGGAGCGCGCGCGACAACCTCGGCTTGTATAACTGGGATATGGGGAAGCTCTTGCAAGCCATCAGTGCATTCCTTGAGGCGCAGCGTTGAGAAGCGGCTCGGTCTGGGGAACTGTTTATCTAGACCGTGTCCTTCATTCCCTCAATCTAAGGGCCTCTAAGTAGGTCCATGGAGGTTTCACTATGCCTGAAGTTAACGGTTGGATAAATGAGCTGGAGAGGTTCATATTTCAGAGGATGACAGCGTCTGGTGTTGTGGGTCTCAGCATAGCGACGATTAGGGATGGTGAGATCAACTACCAGCGTGGCTTCGGTTTTAGGGACTTTGAGAAGGGAACGAGCGCGACGCCGGAGACTATCTACTGTATAGGGAGTGTTACGAAGAGCTTCACGGCGCTGGCGGTGATGCAACTATGTGAAGCGGGTAAAATCAGCCTTGATGATCCGGTGGAGAAGTGGCTGCCCTTCAAGGAACGACCGATGGGGGAGAAAGTGCTTGTTAGGCATCTGTTGAGTCACACGAGTGGTTTATCTGCTCTTGGCTACGCTGAGGCGACTCTTTCCGCTATCACAGACACGCCGGAGATTTGGTTGCCGATCTCGAACGCGAAGGACCTCTTGGTCTTCATGAGGGGGGCGGAGCAGTGGGCAATCTCGAGGCCTGGTGAGCGGCACGCGTATCTCAACGAGGGCTACATCCTCCTCGGAGGCATCATCGAGGAGGCCTCTGGGATGAGCTACGCGGACTACGTCAAGGAGAAGGTTCTACTGCCTCTCCACATGTATAGGAGCAGCTACATTGAGGATGACATTGCTGAGGACGGTGACGTCGCTGTGCCGTATATCACGAATAGGAACGGTGGGAAGGTAGCGACACGGTATCCCTACGGACAGATGATCAGCGACGGCGGGTTGATGAGTAATGCGTCGGATATGGCTAACTTCCTCCGGATGATGCTGGATAGAGGTTCATTCGACGGACACAGCATCGCGTCTGAGGAGTACATTAGGGAGATGACCTCTCCCAAGATCAAGATGCTGGATGAGCCCATCAACGGTGTGGATTACCACTACTACGGCTACGGGCTTAGGATCAAGGACGGGTTCATGGGTCATCGCCTCGTTCAGCATAGCGGGAGCGTTTTCGGTTCTAGTGCTTACATCAACTTCGTGCCCGACGCAGGCGTAGGTGTGGCGATTCTGGCGAATGGTGGTTACTACCTCGAGGATATGGGAGAGTATGCTGCAGCGCTACTGCTTGGTTGCGATCCGATGAGTACTCCATTCTTCAGGAGGGGTAGGATTCTGGAGGGACTCGCCGGTACCTACAAGACATTCAAGGACACCTCCACGTATAGGGTGTTGAGGAGCGGCGGTTTTCTGCAGCTCGAGCAGAAGTGGGGGGAAAGGACGTTCACGACGCCGATGATTCCCGTGGACATCGAGGGGGAGACGAAGACATTCAGGACCTATGGGACCGATACCGTGACGCCGGCGCTCTTCGTTGTCAGGGATGGTGAGACGTTCCTCGTCTACGAGAGGACTCTCGCGAAGAGAGTCGGTGGTCTTTAGCTTATTGTGTTCGCGCGCGCGATCTTTTAACATGCCTGTGATTAGCCATTCTTTCACGATCCGTTCCCCAAGGAAGCCCACGGCTTTAGCCGTGGGAGGAATTGGGTAGCTGAAAGTAGTGAATGTGGATAGTTTAAACATTGAGAGTTTGAATCAAGTATCAAATGCTTCTGACGTTGAAGGTTAAG
>JBGPRA010000198.1:0-4008 GCA_041489375.1 Bathyarchaeia archaeon
GAGACCCAGTGACTCGCTATTTGCCACCACTATCAGTTTTCTCCGCACCCTAGTCAGGGCGACGTTGAGCCTGTTAACATCCTCAACGAAGCCTATGTCTCGTGCGCGCGCGACTGAAGTCATGGGTAGTTGACTGACTGCGTGCACGTGACTGACACGTATGCTTTTATACGGGAATAACACGTATATCCTCGGTTAATGGATGGATGGCAAACCCATCAAGCTGACGATGCACGCCGTAGAACGCGGCTTAGCCAACAACCTCGACCAGGAGGACATTACACGCATCATAAGGGAGGGCGTCAAGGAGCAGCAGGGTAAATCTAAATGCCGCTACATCCTCAAAACCCGGAAGGAAACCCTCATCGCCATATGCGACGAAGACGATGAGCGAGTCATAGTGATCACAGTAACGAAGGGAGGTGTATAGAAAGATGAAGTGCTACAAAGATGAAGGCGAGATGATGCCCGTGGTGATCGACTACGAGTATCATGGAATCGTCGTGAAAGGCGTTAAGGCGCTCAAATGCCCGGTATGCGAAGAGGAGGTGATCGACGTGGAGGAGTACGGCAAGATCAAGCACCGCATAGAATCAATGATCAAGCCCCTCAGGCTCCGGCGTAAGATCAGCAGCGCGGGGAACCGCCCAGCTGTCTACCTTCCCGATGACGTGGTCAACGCCGTTAAGGTGGAGATAGGCGACGATGTGGAGATATACGTTGAGGGGAACCGTATAATAATAGAGCCGATAGGCTCAGAATAATGCCAAGGTTTGATCAATGTCAACTACCCACCCTAAAGGGGTGGGCTTGTAGTTCAAGTTCCCATTCAGGCAGACCACAATAGGCTGGTTGACCTCAGCCCTCCAACGAATATTCCTCGCAGCGTTCAAGTCAGCGTCCTCATCAAACCCGCACCGCGCGCGCGTGGCTGAGAGAGGGAAGCGTATCTACGCCGTGCGGCTTATGCGGGACGTGGAAGGCTCCAGGGCTAAGATCAACGCCGAGATTGCTGAGGTGCAGGGCTTACCGGAGGAGAACCTGGAGGACATAGTCAGTCACAAAGACTTAATCCTTAAACACGCGGGATCCCTATCGACTCGCGACGCCTTCCTAAATTCCTAGATAAGACTCAACCCCCACAGCGTTATCGGGCTTAATAACCACGAAAAACTGACCCACGTCATTCAATACCTCAAGAGATTTGAACTTGATAGCCTGAACGAGTATCTAGCGAAGCTGGTTTCTTGAGGGGTGCAACTCGGCTTCATCCTGCTCTATAGGGACTTATGGTGATGGTCTTCTCTGCTGGTGGTCCTCCTTGTTGTGGTTTTCTCTGTGGTGGCCCCGTACGCTACTTCGACTATGGGGTCAGCATTCTGGTTGTCGCGCGCGCATTTCGTCACAGGCGATAAGGAACTATTAGATGAGTTGAACCCATTGTCTATTACAGCGTCGAGCTTGCTTAAACTCATCCTAGACGACCTGGATGCGGGGTGAACTACCCATGACTAAAGTCATAGGCTTTCTTGAACCCGCATCGTAATTGATGATTAGATTCGATATTTATGGGGCTACGTTTACCACTTTCAGCTACGCGCGCGCCGTGAATTTAATGGAAATAGACGTCAATAATATTAATAGAAACAGGAAACTATATGTTTAAACCATAATTAAACATGGCGCATGCTTGTTTAGGGGACCTCTAGGAGCTTAGTCTTCACGATCCCGAGATCACAGATCATGTGATCGGTCGTCACGAGGGTCCCCTTGACTCTCCTTGCGGCGGCTATGACATACGCGTCCGCCAACGAGATCTTCCCCCTGTACGAGCACTTGACTCCACCCGCATCCCGAGTCAACCGCTCATCAGTGGCCACTGGAATTATTCCAGAGTTCCTGATCGACGTATACCTCAGATCAGCTACCTCTCGGCCGAAGGTCTCGCAGGTCTTGTAGTAGAGCTCCGCCAGGCTCAAGTCGCATACATAGACATCTGCGTCTGCGTCGTCGAGTATCTCTCTGGCTCGCTTATCCTCGGCGAAGTAGAGGAGGATTGGCCCTGTGTCAATGACTAAGTTACCCTTCAGAGGCCTCCCTCCGCCTCTCGTCCTCTAGTTCATTGATCATCTTATACACCATCTCCTTCGAATCCCTATCTGAGCCGAAGAGGTCCTTGAGTGGAACCACCGGCACAATCATGACACCCTCGCTGGTCTCGATGAATTCGACTCTGCTTCCCTTCCGTAGTCGATATTTTTTCCTAATCTCAGCCGGTATGGTCACTGTGCCCTTCTTAGTGATAGTATAACTCATCGAGCATTTACCATACTATATCTCAGAAAGTATCCAATTAAACCCTTAGGTCAACTACCCACCCCTAAAGGGGTGAGCTTGTAGTTCAAGGTCCCATCCGGGCAGACCACAATAGGCTGGTTGACTTCAGCCCTCCATCGAATATTCTTAGCCGCATTCAAGTCAGCGTTCTCCCCATGCCCACAGGACCGACACCTGAACTCAGATTGGCTGACCCTGTTAAGCTTCTCCGCATACCCACAAGCTGAGCACCTCCGACTCGTGTACCTCGGATCCACCATCAGCATCGGCACACCCGCAACATTCGCCTTGTACTCAATGAAGGCTCTCAGTTGATTGAACGCCCACTTACCATGCCTCCCCCGTTGCTCACGCCTAACCGTACTCCGAGAGCGTATGCCCCTCAAATCTTCAAGGGCTAAAGCCCTCTTCGTGCCTTTAGCAACGGCCACCAACTCCTTACTGATCTTATGGTTCGTCTGCCTCTTGAATCGCCTCTCCTTCCCCGACAGCTTCCTCAGATGCTTCTTTGCGCTCTCTGTTCCAACCCTTTGAAGCTCACCCTTCAACCCAGTGTAATGCGCCCTCACGGATTCAACCTCATCACCCGAGTAGGATACCCCATCGCTCGTCGTCGCCAGCTTAACGATTCCAAGATCCACACCGAGGTAGCCTTCAGGTGTCAGAGGCGGCTCCTCAGGCTGCTCAACGACGAGGCACAAGTAGAACTCGCCCTTGATGTAGAGAAGGTCGGCCTGCCCTCGGATTATCCTCTGGTCGAGCCTCGCATAGCTTCCAGTCAGAATAGGTAATGTCTCCCTCCCCTCAAGGGTTGCTAGACTCACCTTAGCGAGTCCTTTGAAGCTCATTATCCTCTGGTCGTAGACGATTGCACCATGAGGAGTGAAGGCGTGGTAATGCCGTCTCTCGACTTTGTAGCTTTCAATTATCTTGCTTATGGCTCTGATTGCTAACTGCGCGGGTAGCTTGTACTGTTCCCTGATTCGGTAGTAATGTTGGTGCTGTAGCCTGTATTTGTTAAAGGTCTTAGATTCGTAGGCTATCTTGGAGATGTCATTGCAGGTGGTGTTGAAGGTCTCCATGGTTCTGAGTAGCTTCTGCCTCTGTTCCTGGGTTGGCTGGAGCTTGACCTTCAGGGTTAGGAGCATCGCATAGAGAAATGTGTAAAATGTATTAAAATGGCTACGTTTACCACTTTCAGCCACCTCCAATTCCTCCCACGTCTAAAGACGTGGGCTTCCTTGTAGAACGGATCGTGATTGAATAGAATACGATGCGGCGTGCACGGTGGTCGTTGCTAAAGGCACGATGAGGGCGTTAGCACAAGAGGATTTGAGGGGGATACGCTCTCGGGTGACGGTTAGGCGTAGGCAACGGGGGAGGCACGGTAAGTGGGCGTTCAACCAGCTCAGAGCCTTTATTGAATTCAAGGTGAAGGTGGCTGGCGTACCCGTTTTGATGGTGGACCCGAGGGATACGAGTAGGCAATGTTCAAAGTGTGCGTACGTTGAGAGGCGTAACAGGGTGAGCCAATCGGTGTTTAGGTGTCGGTCCTGTGGGCATGGGGAGGACGCTGACTTGAACGCGGCGAGGAATATTCGTTGGAGGGCTGAGGTCAACCAGCCTATTGCGGTCTGCCAGCGGGTGCTGGAGCTTGAACTGCAAGCCCAC
>JBGPRA010000199.1:0-3989 GCA_041489375.1 Bathyarchaeia archaeon
AGTCAGCTACTCACCGAGATAGACGGATTACTGAGTCTTCAGAACATAGTCGTAATCGCGGCGACGAACCGCCCGGACATGATCGACCCCGCTATCCTGCGTCCAGGAAGGTTCGACAGGCGTGTCTACGTACCTCCACCAGACTATGATGCAAGGCTTAGGATACTCCAGATAAAAACTAAGGAGATGCCTCTCGAGAAGGTTAAGATCGAGGATCTCGCGAAGAAGATGCAGGGCTACAGCGGCGCAGACATAGATGCCATCTGCCGTGAGGCGGCGATAACCGCTCTCCGTAAGGACCCCGAGACCCAGAGGGTCACAGCCTCCGACTTCGAGAAGGTCATGGCTGATATAGTTCCCTCAATAACTCCAGATATGGAGAAGTGGTATCAGGAGACGAACAAGCGTATCCGGGAACAGCTCAAGCCGCCGATGGACATAGCGTAGGTGAACCTGTTGGACGCGAAACTCATACCGTCGACGGTCGTGGAGGCCCTCGGGAGGGGGGGCGCTCAGGAGTTTGACGATCTCCTCAAGCAGGTGCAGAAGTACCAGAGTGGGATAAACGAGACCGAGTTCAGCAAGATCTTGATGGAGATGGAGATCCAGGGCCTCGTCAGGGTCACCCGAATGACTCGGGGGAAGAAGCGGATAGAGCTAACGTAGGGGGCTAATCTTTGGGCGTCCAGTTCGGTGACCTCGTGGAGCCCCGGAAAATTTCACTAGAGGAGTTAAAGGGGAGAGCCATCGCCTTCGACGGGCATAATGTCATCTACCAATTCCTCGCCATCATCCGTGGACAGGCAGGTGAGCCACTTAAAGACGCGCAGGGCCGCATCACCAGTCACCTCAGCGGCATACTGTATAGGAACAGCAACCTGATGGAGGCTGGGGTCAGGATCGTCTACTGCTTCGACGGTAGGCCACCCGAGTTTAAGAGGCAGACTCTCGAAGCTCGCCATCAGGTACGGGTCCAAGCAAGGCAGAGATACGAGAAAGCCGTCGAGGAGGGTGACAAGGAGGGCGCTCGTCGCTGGGGGCAGCAGAGCGTCATCGCTTCTACAAATATAATTGGGGACGCTAAGAAGCTCCTCACCCTCATGGGGATACCATGGATACAGGCACCAAGCGAGGGGGAGGCTCAGGCCGCCTACATGGCTATAAAGGGCTCTGTTTGGGCGTCGTCCAGCCAGGACTTTGACTCCATCTTACTAGGCGCACCTCGCCTTGTCCGCAACCTCTCCATAAGTGGGCGTAGAAAACTTCCACGGAAGAACGTCTACATCAAAATCGAGCCAGAGATCTACGAGTACCAGAAGCTCTTAGCGGAGATCGGACTTACGCGAGAGCAGTTGATAGACGTTGGTATTCTCATTGGAACCGATTACAACCCCGAAGGAGTCAAAGGAATTGGCCCTAAGACAGCGATCAAGCTTATCAAGAAGCACGGGAGCCTAGAGGTGGCGCTTGCCGAGTTACCCAACGTGGATTTTCCTCACCCAATCGACGAGATACGAGAACTGTTCTTGAAGCCTGAGGTCACTGACGACTACCGACTTGAGTGGGGGAAGCCCGACACGGCGGGGATACTCTCCTACCTCTGCGGTGAGCATAACTTCAACAGAGAGAAGGTGCTCGCAGCTGTCGAAAAATTGAATAAAGGGTTCTCCTCAGCTACTAAGGGCGTCGCTAGGCTCGATAAGTGGTTCAGATGACCTCATTTAAGTTGAGCCTTGAACCTATAGTGCTGTGGATCTAGATCTTTTTTCTAGTTTTATATTAATATCACCATCAGATACACTTAACCAGGAGCTATTGTGTCGACCTCTAGGTACGAAGCGCATTGGTGCGTAAGCGCATAAGCGAAAGAGGTTTTTACCTGAACACGGCATCACGAAATCGTTTAATCTGCCCCATCCTTCAACTAACCAACTGGTTCTAGAGGTTCTTGATTTGGAGGAGATCAGGGTCGAAGGCGCGGCGGAAGGTTACGTGGAGGTATTCCACCGCTACGGTGTTGATTACGTCTTCAGCTCACCTGGGACCGAGTTCGTCCCAATCTGGGAGTACCTGGCGAAGTACAATGAAGCGGGTAAAAAGCCTCTGTACATGAACACGAGACACGAGGGACTCTCCGTCTCCCTTGCTAAGGGCTTCTACATGGTGACTGGTAGGCCGCAGGTCCTCATGGCGCACGTTCTCACAGGGATGCTCCACGGTGCGATGGAGCTGAAAGCAGCCTACACCGATCAGATACCTCTCATGCTCATCGTGGGTGAGGCGAGGACCCACGATAATGAGGTCTATGGCGGGACGCCGGGACCCCACTATCTCTCTTTCACAGAGGTTGGGGGGCAGCCGAGGCTCGTCCAACCTTACATGAAGTGGGTTGACACGCCCGAGTCGAACGACAACAGCCTCTCGACGATAGTCAGAGGCCTCGATATCGCCTCCACTGACATAAAGGGACCTGTTATGATCACACTGTCTCGTGAGCTCCTTTTTGATAAAAGGGAGAAGATGAGGGTACCCTACCAAAACCCGAGATCTTCCAAGATCCAAGCGGATCCAGCGGCCTTAAGGAAGCTGTCGGAGATGCTCGTGAAAGCTGATAATCCACTCATCTACACCCGATACCTCGGAAGAAACCAAGGTGCAGTCGCGTCCCTCGTAGAGTTAGCGGAGCTTCTCGGTGCACCTGTCTTCGAGACACCCGGCTACACTAATTATCCAACTAACAACCCTCTGCACATGGGTCCCAATATGGGGAATTACATCGCAGACGCAGACCTCATACTGGTCATAGACGCAAATGGCTGGCCTCCATGGTACCCGCCTAACAGTATCACCGCGAAAAGTAAGGCTAAGATAGTATTCATGGACCTAGATCCCCTACAGACAAAGTACACCGTATACAATTACCCAGCTGATCTCCTCATCGCCGCCGACTCGAGCATCGCCCTCCCTTCGCTCATCACTGAAGTGAAGAAGGTACGCGAACACGGAAAGGGTGTGGAGAATCGCATTGCCGTCTGGAGCGCTGAACACGTACGCCTCAGGGAGGAGTGGAGAAAAGCAGCACTCTCCGCTGAGGAAGATTGCCCGATAAGCCCAGTTTGGCTCAGCCACTGCATAGACGAGGTAGTGGGCGAGGACACGATCCTCGTTCACGAGACTATAAGCCACAGCACCATTATTTTTGAGCATATCGAGCGCCACCGAACGGTACCAGGGTCACAGCTTGAGGCAACGGGGCCTATTGCCCACACTGGGCTAGGCCAGGGTCTCGGCGTCGCCCTCGGCGCTAAGCTCGCTGCTCCAGATAAGACCGTCATCGCCCTTGAGGGAGACGGGAGCTTCAACTATAACCCCGTCCACGCCTGCCTCGGTCTAGCCCAGGAATACGCCATCCCCTTCCTCACCATCATCTACGATAACCTTGGCTACGCTGCCATGAAGCATCACCCACGGTACTACCCAAAGGGACACGCAATGCGTAGTGGGAGAATTTATGGCGTCTACGCAAAGCCGAAGCCCGACTATGCTAAACTCTCCGAGTCCTTCGACGGCTTCGGGGAGGAGATCACAGACCCATCCGAAGTTAAGCCAGCTCTACTCAGAGCTTTACAGCAGGTGAAGAAGGGCAGGCACGCTCTTCTGGATATGATCCTGCCCGAGTCCTAAATGTGGCAAGGATAGTTAAACCAACAGCAGCACCCTAATAGCGTGTTGAAGGCTGTATTCTTCGACCTCTTCAGGACACTGGGGGGATTCGAGGGGAAGGTAAGTGATGTAAAAGTCTACAACCTGCTTCAGAGTCACGGATATGTGGAGCGTTGGTTCAGAAATGGTGCTCCCGCCGGGATTTGAACCCGGGATCTCGGACTCGAGAGGCCCATATCCTTGACCGGACTAGACGACAGGAGCGCGCCAAATAGACTATCCTGTCCCTAATAAAAACGTTAACCCACTCAAATCAAAGCACAATC
>JBGPRA010000200.1:0-3960 GCA_041489375.1 Bathyarchaeia archaeon
AGTCATTTAAGCGCTCAGTATGAGAAACGTTTTCAGAATAGACACTGAGGGTGTCGCGGGCGGCCTAGGCCCGCCGCGCGCGGGGGGTTAGAGGTTGAACTACAAGCTCACTCCTTTAGGGGTGGGTAGTTGACTATTCTTTCATCAATCGCGCGCGCGATCCTAGAATCATGCCTAACAGCCGTCTGAGCACACTCCACCAACGCCGATAATATTTCGTCGAGTTCATCTCAAATAGTCGATCAACCTTATTAACGACAAAATCACATCCCTTCTAGAGAAGTCATGTTCGTCGAGGTGGGTAAGGAGGGGCGCATAGTCCTCCCCAAGGACATTCGGGATAGGAACGAGATAGAAGAGAAGACTCGGGTCATCGTTAGAGAGAGGATTGGCGAGATCGTGCTCATCCCGGTGAAGAGATACGCCAAGCCAACCGACGCCCTCCTCGGAAGCCTCCCCCTCGACGAGCCTTTAGAAGATCCAAAAGCGCTAGCCCGCAAACACGCCAGAGAGAAGGCTATCCAGAGGCTTGACCCATGCGGTTCGTAGACTCGAACATATTCATATACGTCGCCACCAATCACCCTAAATTTGGACCCACTTCTAAAAACATCCTGAAGAGAATAGAGGAAGGTGAGGAGGCGATCACCTCCACCCTCACCCTCTGCGAAGTCGCGTGGGTCTTCGAAGCCATGGGCCGACAGGGAGACATCAAGCCTACACTCGAGAAGATGCTATCATACTCCGTCCTACACGTCGAGCCTTTCGACACGGACGACCTTATAGTAGGTGCAAACCTAATGGCAACCCACCGACTTGACTTTAACGATGCGGTAAACGTTGCCATCATGGAGCGACTCGGGATAAATGAGGCATATACCAACGACGAGAAGCATCTCGGGAGGCTGGGGTTCATCAGAGCAATCTTCGAGTGACTCGAAAAAACGCGTGCACAGAGTGCTAAAGCCGAGCCCCGAGGAGGCTGGGGGCGCGCGCGCTTAATGAGAAGACCAAGCCACCCCGCCATGAACAACTTCCCATATTAGGGAAGAAAGCGATGACTGCGAGGCTGAGTCAGGTCTCGGGAACCCTAGCGGACTCGGCGACCGGGTATTATCGGGGCGGAGGTGAGTATAAGGACCCATCAAGCGGCGTAGTAACGCCCTACTACGTCGAGGTCTCAGCCGCAGTTACAGAAAGTGGTAACTGGCGACTCTACTTTGGCTTGAATGGGAGCATAAAGCTCGAAGAGCCATTCAGTAACTACGTATTAGGCGTGCGTGCATCAACATCAGGCACCGTCACGCCCGCGCTCCGCAGCAGCTCCCAGTAGTCAACGTCTCCCTCCAGCTCCCCACCCAGTCGGGAAGGGCGTCTGGTGAGTATTAGCTCCTGTGCGCGCGAGTATGGGTGCTGGTTGGTTACTTACCGTAACCCCTTCCGTAACCTTACCTATATGTTCCCCTTGTATGCGCGCGCGAGGAGCTGGGGGTTGAACAGGCTCACTTCTTTAAGAGTGGGTAGTTGGCTCCGCTTCAGGAGCCTCTGAAACTGACTTCGTGTCTGGAATGAGTATCAGTTTATTAGCGCCAACACGTATCTCCCGTCTCCTGCCTCGACTGTCTGAGACATCCCTGGTGTTGACTAGACCATGCCTTGCCAAGACTTCGACGTCCCTCGAGACGCTCTTCTCAGGCCTCTTCAGCTTCACGGCGAGCTCCCGGACCGAGTGTGCTCCATTCGATCGAGTCAGAGTTGATAATAGCTTTAGACGCGAGGATGTCATGAGGGAGGCTAAATCGTCGTCGAGGCTTAGGACGGCCTCTCCTCCCAGGGTTCTCCTGTTATGCTCCTCCTCAAGGGAGCTGAGCTCGTTTACCTCGATCGCCTCGTCTAGAGTCTCGTCCTTGAAACCTCCGACCCTCCTCTTGAGCTCGGCGATTCTCTCAATCAGGTCCCGGGTCGGCATCGACGAGTAATCGCTTGTATGCACAGAGGCTTCCTCCGGGATTCTGTATCTCCTCTTTATCTCATCTATCTCCGTCATCTGACTACCTCCACAAGGTCAGGCATCAGTTGGAGAAGCCCCTTGAACATCTTCAGAGAGTCGTCTACCGCCGGGGTAAGGTGGGCCTCAAGCCTTATGTGGGCGTGGGGGGAGTCCTCGGATGGATCTCCCTTCTTATGGAGGTCCAGTCTGATGAACTCCATAAAGTCGCTGGGGGTCCTTCTTTGGAAGTGATGGTTATATCCGAGAAGTTGCCCTGTCTCCGAGTCTTCCCAGATGAAGGACTTCAGCATCCAGCCGTCCACTGCTCTTTCCGCAACATCGATCCTTCTCGGCTTCATTTTTAGGGATACCATATTTTTAGTGGTTATCCATGATTATAAGGTTACCCATTCGTGCGCATCTAGCTTCAAGCCAGCATGAGCACGCGCGAGAACGAGCTCAGAGAGATGGGATACTCATATTCACTGTTGTCAGGCTGGGTGATAATAATACCCGGCGACAAATTCGCCAGCTCCACGCACAGTGAAAAAGCCTGAGTAAACGCAAGCCATTATGCGCGTACACTTCCTGTATCTCGAATCCGTAATTATCTTAAATTCCTTAAACTTAGATGGTTCTGAAGCTTCATGCCTGGGAACTTGGAGCACTCGCAGCACAGCCTTAGGATGGTTGGGGTTGAGGCGAGTGACCTGCACGAGTGGATGGATAGGCCTTGGAGGGAGCTTGGTCCAGACCATAGGTTCCTGAGGCACGATCCATCTATGCCTCCGGAATGGGCCGTGAGGAGGTATGGCGTTGAGACGGCTCGGCGAGTCATGGAGGACCACGTCAAGCTGGATGATCACGACTTCCTGGCTGAGATGAGGGGGCTGCTGATCAGGGAGCTTGCAGCAGAGATTAGGGAGAGCATCCGGAGGAGGGTCAAGGCGAGGGTTAGAGGCGTCGGTGGTGGCTACGTTGTGCTGGACTGTGGCGGTCATCGTTTCCAGGATGGCGCAGGCATAGGCTTAGTCACACTGGACAGGATCGAGCCTCTCGGATACGTAGTATCTGCTGATGGGTTTCTCTCAGTCTCCGTGAGGGGTCCACCGAACCTCTCAGTCGGTGAGGTGGTTGACATCTGCGAGGACAAGACCCTCTCAACCAGGATCCAGCTCAACCTCATAGACAGGATAAGGTCAAAGCAGCTGAGCCTTGAGGAGACGCCTGCGCTGATGAAGGTCTTCGGCAAAGGAACCACGCAGGGTGGAGGCCGGGCGCAGCCTTCGAGTGTAATGTCCGTGGATGGAAGGAACAGGCTTGACAACTCTCAGATCAAGGTACTCGAGACTCTCCTCGGCCTCGCAGAGGGAGAGGTGATGACCGTCGTCGGACCCCCAGGATCTGGGAAGACAGAGGTCATCGCGAAGGCGGCTTTGTAGCTCGTTCGGAGGGGAAAGAGGGTCCTCATATGTTCTCACACGAACAGGGCCGTGGATAATGCGCTCGTGAAGCTGCCCGTGGAGATCGCGCTCAGGCTCGGCAAGCCGGAGAAGATGCTGAGGGCTCTTCTTCCTTACACGTTGGGTGAGAAGGCGAAGGGGGCCCTCGGAGATAGATTGGAGAAACTGGAAGCCAGGATAGAGGATTTGAAGGTTATCCTCGGGACCCTCATTGGTTATGGCGACGACGAGCAGGCGCGGGATCTACGCGACGAGCTCTTCGCCCTCCTGTGCGAGAGAAACACTCTGATCAGGGATGAACGGGCAGCTTTGATTAAGAATTCGAGGGTCATTGGGTCCACCCTCGCCTTCATCTCGACGCCCTTGCTTGGTAAAGAGATGTTCGACACCGTCCTCATAGACGAGGCTAGTCAGGTGCCCCTCTTCCTCGCCCTCCTAGGCATGCTCAGGGCACGGAAATGGCTGATAATTGGCGACCACAACCAGCTGCTCCCAATATTCAAGACG
>JBGPRA010000201.1:0-3936 GCA_041489375.1 Bathyarchaeia archaeon
ATCGTCTTAACCATCGGCAAGGTTTCCCATTTTAGATAATATTCTCTGACGAAGTATATTATTTGCATCTGTAAGTCTGTGAGGGAGATGCCGAACTGTTCTTTGGCCATTTTTTTTGATAATTCTTCTGTCCACGAATCAGGTTCTTTTACGAACCCTTCTTCGTCGAGGGCGTTGTCGTCGACCATCACGCATTCACCTCGAAAAACCATCCGTTGCATATAAAATGTGGTTTGTACACAAGACGTCGCAAATTAATGAGGACACTATACTGTAAAACTTGGTTTTCGGGTGCCGTCAAATCCCAAGGATAGTTAAAACATTAAAAAATCTGGGGAAGCTCGCAAACGGCTAGTCCTTGGGTTCCGCGTCTCTCCTGAGTGAGCCCGCGGCGCAATGGATCGATCCGCTGTTTCTTGGTCCAACGAGGCTCGGCATCTCCACCTCGATCACCTCGACTCCTACACTCTCAAGCCACTTGGCAGCCTTCGGCTCCCCCGTCGGCACAAGGATCTTCATCGGCTCAAGCACGACCCCTGTCTCCGGACCGACGGGATTACCCTGATCAACCCTGCATAGCTCGTCAGGAGGGATGACAAATTGCCAATCCATCTCCGATTGTAGCCAATCGAGGAGATACTTGTCCAGCCA
This sequence comes from Bathyarchaeia archaeon, assembly GCA_041489375.1. Taxonomy (GTDB): domain Archaea; phylum Thermoproteota; class Bathyarchaeia; order TCS64; family TCS64; genus UBA8941. Next base: position 652 of record JBGPRA010000201.1, read on the forward strand.
TCCGGGATCCGCGACCGAGGTGTGCCTATCAATCATGCTGTAGTGCGTGAGCTGAGGACGAGGCCCGTACCCTGGCAGAATTCTCACGTCAACCTCAGGATCCTGGGCTTGTATGATCCTACGAAGCTGCTCATGACCCCAGTCATTGGCCCTCCAGACATCGCTTTGGGAGGTGTTTGCCCTGGGGTAGTGGACTGCTGCGAGAAGGTGTTTTTCATCGAGCCAGCCGATGTTCCCTCCCTCAGCCATCCCTCTGCCCGTGATCATGCCCACGACTGGGCACCCTATCTCCGCCAGTGTCTGGTATGTGGGGACCTCCTCCCCTTTCCGAATATGATCGTACATCCTCAGGATCACCTGACCATAAACGGCTGCGTGGCAAACGTCATCGGTGTAGATGGCCTTCACCTGGTATGGAGGATCGTTAGGATCCGGCTTTCTCTCTACAACTTCCACGCCTTCGTCTCTGTAGGCTCTGTACAGCCTCTCGTAGTCCTCGTTTAGCTCTTCAAGGTCTTTGGGCTTGTAGCTCATCCGCCAGGCGGCGAGGCTGGAGTCGTGTGGTGCCCATGGCGTAGGTTTCCCGACGCTAAGGAACTCTTTTCCTGGCCTGTGCAGCAGGACTGTGCGAAGTTTCCCGATGGTCGTGTTCGCCTTCCACTTCTTGCCCCAGAGCTTCTCCATCTCGTCCTCGAACTCTGAGAGGACCTGGGGGTGATGCTTCATGTACTGTTCATCGAGTGAGAGGCCCGTCTTCTCTTTGAACTCATCATAAATGGGATGTTTCACCATCAGAATAACCTGGTTATCAAGGGATGTTAGCGAATTTGAAATTTTTGTGAGAGGCGCACGCGGTGGCGCAGAGGATGCGATTATGGAGAAGAGAGGTTGAAGCAGTGAAGCCCCCATCTATTTTTTCTTTGTATAGGAAAACTTCTTACGGATTATTTTCTCAATGTATTTTCTAGGTTTTTTTGGTTTCTCGTGCCTCTCCTCTGGTATCGCTGTCAATTTTATACATAGAACATGAGGTGGAGCTGAGGATAAGATTATGGCTGAGGCAAGCGCGTGACGAAGAAGTGGCAGATACCATTGCCGGTATTTGTAGACTTATGCCCTTTTCCCCACGTGTCCTCGAGAAGAAGGATGTCACCTGACCTCATACACAAAACGCTTCCATCACTGGTCATCGCCTCCAACTCACCCGATAACAGAACCATGAACTGCCTAGCAGGAGTAGGATGCCAGTCCCCAAACCATCCCAGCGGAGCTGAGAAGAAGCCCCACTGGGATGCGGGGCTGAAAGGTGATACGAGTAGTGGAGGCGCTGGTGGAGCAGCTGCAGATAGGCTCTGTTTGACCTCCACCTCGTCGTGGTGTGATTCTCCGGAGGCGTCGCTGTAGAAACGGTGATACTTTAAGGAGGTTATCAGCTTCGCACCTGTGTTAATTCGTTCACCAACCATACAATCACGGTTGAGTATCAGGTGGAACCGAGGATAAGACTATGGAGAGTACGTGCAATGTCAGTTTATAATATTCTAGGTTTTAAGTGCCCGAATTGGATTAGAGGTTCTTATAGGGTCATTCGAAAGAATTTGGAAGATGATAGCCGCCAATAGCATCATTGCACCGAGAGTAACACCGATTAGCTCATATCCGGAGACAATCAGCGCCCACCCCCCGACTGTGGCCCCGATGGTTGAACCTAACATCGAGGTGGCTTGACTGATGGACATCATCGAACCTCTGAACCTTGGGACCTGTTCAAGAGTGAGAAGGTTGGCAGACGTAACCAACACCCCGGTGAAGAAACGCCCCAGGAACATCGCCCCCATCGAGATCCAGGGGTCGGGGAGGTTTGTGAAGGCTAATATTGGTACGCTGGCTGCGAGTGCGGAGATTACGGTGACGGTCTTCCTTCCATACCTGTTGACTAGGCGTCCGCTGGCTAGCCCTCCCACCGTGAAGAATAGGGCGCCGGTGAGGGTTATGATGGAGACTATACCCATTGACATCAGGAATCTTTGCCTATAAAACGACGCGCTGTAGAGCAGAATTGATTGATATGAGGCTGTTGCGAAGGCGAATCCGAATAAGCAGCCGATGGCTGAGTGGCTGGAGAAGACTCCCTTGAAGCCTTCGAGGTAGCCCGCAGGTGCGGTGGTTTGATGGCTCTTACTGTAAGGGAAGGCTGTGTAGGCGAGTAGGAGGGTCGATAGGAAGAGTGGGAGGGCATACAAGAGGAAGACCATACGCCATCCTAAGATGCTTGATATTGTGCCTATGAGCGGGGCGCCGACGACGTTTGCGAGGGACATGCCGGCGACGAGCCAGCTCATGGCGTGGGATCTACTACCCTGGGGGAAGCGTTCGCCGACGAGGGTGGAGGTCATTGGGGATATGATTGCGTTGGCTAGGCCTGATAGTGAGAAGAGGAGGAGCATTACTGAGAGGCTTGGGGAGAGGTAGGAACCCAGAGCTGATGTGGCTAGTAACGCTAAGCCGATTATCAGCAGCGAGGCGCTTCTGTATCTGACGCTTATTGCTGCTAGGAATAGGGCTCCCGCTAAGCCAACTAGTGATGAGGCTGTCTGAAGCTGCCCTGCGACGCCGACGGGGCACTCGAATGTGGCTGCGATGTCTACTAGGAGGAGTCCTAATATTAGTGTGGGGGTTATGGTGGCGAACCGGGAGATGACTAGTGAGGGGAGGACGAGTCTGCTTCTTTTCTCGATGGTGGCTGAGGCTTCTTGGGTGTCGCTCATAGCGAGTCATCATACTCCTATAGTCGCTACCGCGTAGGACAGCGACTGAAGCAAACCAACATCGACCATTTGTCATTCACATAAAGAGAATAAGATGAAGGAGAAGATAAGATCATGCGGGATTCACTGGCTCCCCAGCTAATGATGGGCTGATTTGTAGAGAGGAACGCGCACGCGGTGGGGCTGAGGATAAGGCTATTGACTTCTAGCATAATCATGGGATATAATATGCATACTTTCGATAAGTCGTAGTAATCAATAAATCTAAGCCCGCCAACCATCCATTAGGTTCCACGACGAGAGTGGAGCCCAATCAAAAAAATGAGAGTTGAACTTGAATGGTGTTATATCAACTTTGGTACTACATCGAAAAGGAGAAACTCGAGGGATACACTAAATTCGCCAAGGAAGAAGCAATTCCCTTCTGGCTCTCAGTTCCAGGGATGAAGGAGTTCAGAGGATACAGAGAGTCTGGATCATACAAGATCCTTGTTGAGATGGAGTTCGAGTCCATGGA
>JBGPRA010000202.1:0-3874 GCA_041489375.1 Bathyarchaeia archaeon
CTCAGGCATCATCAGCGCTGTGGGACGGCAGATGGACTCAACTGGGAATTATCCCATAGTTGATGTGATCCAGACTGACGCATCAATCAACCCTGGTAACAGTGGTGGCCCCCTCCTTAACATGGATGGGGAGGTCGTAGGAATTACTACAGCGATCCCAACTGAGACGTCTCGGGGCATCGGGTTCGCTGTCCCCAGTGATACCATTGCACGTGAGTTACCTAGTCTCATCTCGAAGGGAACCTTTTACCATCCCTACCTAGGTATTCAGGGTAGAGACGTTACCCTGGGGATTATAAACTCAATGAAACTCCCAAATGGGACCTATGGTACCCTCATCATCGAGGTGACTTCCAATGGACCAGCCGCCGAAGCTGGGATGAGGGGAGGCACGAGGACGGAGACAGTGGATGGTGTATCCACAAAGTTAGGTGGCGACGTGATAACCTCTGCTGATGGCACGCAGATGAAAACCTTCTACGATCTAATAGTCTACATACAAAGAAACAAAATACCTGGTGCGAAGATAACACTTGGAATCATACGCGACGGCTCCCCGAAGGACATAGTCGTTACACTAGGGACGCGCCCACCACCCTAAAATCGTGGCTTCTCCAACAGATCCTCGATTGTAAACTCATCATACCCGAGTAATCTACCAAAGCAGCGAGCAATTTCATCTTCAAACTCAATGAGATTGCCCTCCCTACGTCTCCTCGCTTTAAGCTCTTTCAATCCCTTGTATCGCTCGATGATGGAGGTGTCCTTGACCATGTGTACAATTACCTTCCCATCAGTGAAAGCGTGGTTGAACAGCTTCGTGGTCAAGAAGTCCTCATCGACGAGTAGATGGATGCCATACTCATCAGCCATTAGCCTAATTTGGCTCTTGAGTCGGGTGTACTCTTCCTTCGTCAGAGGGGGGCTCAGGGCAAGGGGCTTAACCCCTGAGCCAACTATCTCAGCGAAGGCGTAGATCATACCGAGGTGGTAAGAGTCAAGATTAAAGTCTTTGACGTGGCTGGCGAGCCAATGGTCCTCCAATTTCATCAGCTATGGCTTGTTTCCTCAGCTTTAAGCGGTTTTCGCAGGTTCAAATATACATTTGTGGTAACTTAGTAATTTAGGCGGTGGTTGTACGCGACTCTGCCCTTTTTCTTCTATTTGATCATATATTCGACATCAGCTTAAGTTTATGGCCGCCATGTATTCACGCCTACGTGTGAGTCCTCTTTAGCATCTCCCCGATACTGACCTGGGTGTTCTTTCTATCCCTAAACGTACTCATTTGGGTGAACCCCGCCCTTCTTAGTTGCTGGACCGCATCCTCAAGATGGTATCCGAGGGTGCCCACTGTGTGGCTGTCACTTCCAACAGTCACCGTCTTGACTCCCGCCTCGTGTGCGGCTACCAGGAACTCTTGAATGGGATAATAACTGCCGCTCCCAGCTCGCTCTCCTGCGGTGTTTACCTCGAACCCGACGTCATTATCTGCCATTGCGTCGAGGGCGTCGAAGACGATCGAGCCATAGTCGCCCCAAGAAGCAGTCCTACCTAAGAAGTGGAGGTACTTCCTCCAGTAGTCAGGGTGGGCCATGACGTCGAAGAGGCCACTCTCAATCGCCCTCTTCCAGACCCTGAAGTACTCATCGGCCGCCTCGGTAATCGAGCGGTTTGCGAAATAGTTCTCAGCCTGGCTCCGTGAGCCAATGTCTACACCGTTTATGTAGTGGGTGCTGCCGAGTATAAAGTCGAAATTATTGTCCCTTAGAATAGCTTCGAGGTGTCGTTCCTCGCCGGGGAAATAGTCGACCTCGAGGCCCGTCAATAGCTTGATCCTCGTCTCGTCCTGGGCCATCCTGATCTCCTTGATGTACTCGGGAATCTCGTCTTCTCGTATACTGATGTCTACGTCGGGGCCTATAGTTATCAGGTGGGTTGTAAAGGCGAGTTCTGTGATACCCAGGCTCTCAGCGACTTTTATGTATTCGGGTATTTTCGCTAGTATTGCATCCCTGGAGTGCCTCTCGTGGACATGGTAATCGATCACTCTGACAGCCCCTTTATCCCTGATATTCTCTACTAGAGTTTATAGAGGGTTTCTCCCCTAAACCTCACGCGTGAAGTGTAATGACTAGTGGACGCATTCTTAAGGCGATATATTTAACACACATTAAGCGTCTTCTTCGGTGATGAATCTCAAGACACTCAGGTTAACCGGGTTCTTTGGCATAATAGCACCATTGTTTGGTTTCATGATAATCGCAATGAGCATCTGGCTATCACCATGGTTCAGCTGGACCGGAAACGCGCTGAGTGACCTGGGGGCGGAAGGATTTGAATCAATCGTTTTCAACTCGGGTCTTGCAATGACGGCAGCGCTACTAATGATGTTCAGCGCGGGTTTGTTGGAGATGACTAAGGGGGATATCACTGGGCAGATCGGTGGTGCTATCCACTTTCTGTCGACGCTGCTTTTAGTTGGAATAGGTGTCCTAAACATTACTATCGAACCATGGCACTATTACGTCAGCATCGGGTTCTTCGCCGCCATGCCCCTCTCAGTATTTTTCATCGGTTGGTTCTGTTATCGGAAGAAGATGAGGTTCTATACCTTAATAGCCTGGGGGTCGGCAACACTCGCAGTCGTCATTTGGTTACTCCCCTGGACCGCTGTAGCGATCCCTGAGGCGCTCTCGGTGGCCTACATATCAATATGGCAGATAATCATGGCATATTGGATGTATACTCGGAAGGAAGACAAGTTCGGAAAGTAGATTGAGGTTATCTTGTTTCGGGAATAGATGCCCCTTTACACACGCGATGTTATTTTACGAAGATGGGGTCAAGAAAGCCCATGTCTTTAGTCATGGGATGAATTGAACCAAAAAATCCGTCAACAGACAGCGAATCCACTTTCATCACACTCCCCCACCGATACATGAGAATCAGTTAAATCGTGCCCCATAAACCAATTCCAATCCAGAGACATGATCAGGCTCTCCTACAAGTACCGCCTCAAACCATCAACCGAACAGGTAGCGGCGCTTGAGGAGCAGCTACGTCTCTGCCGATACGCATACAACACCCTACTCGAACACAGCTTCAACGAGCGTAGGATGGGGCGCGGGACCCCGACCCACCAGGCATTGACGTATCTGCTCCCCGAGATGAAGGCCGTGAAACCCGAGCTGAGCAACGTCTTCAGCCAGGTGCTTCAGAATGTGGCGAAGAGGGTGAGGTCGGGTTTCGAATCCTACTGGAATAGAAAGAGGGTCGGCTTGAAGGCACATCTGCCAAGGTTCAGGGGAGCCGAAAAGTATAACAGCCTGACGTATCCCCAGTTCGGGTTCCGGCTCGTAGACGGCTTACTCTTCCTATCCAAGATCGGTGACGTGCGGATCATCCAGCACCGGCCCGTTGAGGGCAATGTCAAGACGCTGACGGTGATGCGGAGCAGAGCGGGGAGGTGGTACGCCATGTTCTCCTCCGAGGTTATGGCTAGGCCTATCCGGGACAGGCTCCCAGCGGTGGGGGTTGATGTGGGGCTGAGCAGCCTCGCTGCACTCAGCGATGGGACGGTGTTTGAGGCCCCGCGGAGCTACCGCGTGGCTGAGGGGAGGCTTGGAAGGGCTCAGCGGTGCCTGTCCCGTAAGAAGCGTGGCTCGAGGAACCGTGAGAAGGCGAGGGTTAAGATTGCTAGTCTATCTGAGAGGGTTGCTAACCAGAGGCGTGACTTCGCCTACAAGACGGCGAGGAGCATCGTGAACAAGTATGAGAGGATATTTGTTGAGGATCTGAAGATCCAGAGCATGCAGGGGAATAGGCGTCTGAGCAAGAGTATAGCTGACGCTGGCTGGGGTTTGTTGAGGAA
>JBGPRA010000203.1:0-3871 GCA_041489375.1 Bathyarchaeia archaeon
ATTGGCACATATAAGAGATCACGTTGAAGTTGGTCGAGGCATATGTGAGCATCCTAACCTGAGCCGCGCGCTTGTAGAGATATTTTAGTTTTTGAATAATGGAATGGCTCGGAAGTAGTCTCCAAATCCCACCATGGAACCATAAATGAGCCAATCTCCGCCCCTCCTCTCAAGGTAGTAAGTGATTTCATTTGCACCATATGTCGAAGGGACGCCTCGACGCTACACGCGCTCACTTGAACATGAACCAGGGAGTCAGGGCTGAAAGAAAGAGGACTCGTCAAAGATGAGACCCTCTAACGCTGATTTAGGCAGACCGAGAGACTCAAAAAAAGGGGTAAATAGAGCAGATGGGTCCCTCAGTCGATTTAACCTAGGCTCGTAGATTACTAGACGGCAGTCACCCTCCTCGTCGATTGACGCCTCGATGATCACACGAAGATTCGAAGCCCCTACCACAACCACACGCTCTGCACGAATGATGTGGAACCCAGTCATGTTAAGGAAGTGGCTGTCCGAGTCATAATACTCAAAGACTCGACCAATCCACCGAGTATGTCTCTCAACAAGGCCCCCCATGTCTGCCCTCGCTGCGTCCCAATCAGGCTCTCCCGGGGTGATGAAGGATAATGAATAGTAGCCCCGCTCAACGTCCAAGGCGGTCGCATTTAGGATATCCCTGCTGGCGTGCATGTACCGAGACAACTTGTCCCAGAGTTGGTCAAAGGTCTCTCCAGGGTTGGCTGGTAAGCTGAATTGAACGTGGGTGAGGTTCGCGAACCTATCGTACCACATGTTTATGGCTCTACCCTCGGACCTGGAAAGCGTCACCATCGCTGAGGTGTGGATGGTTCCTTCCCCGGCCGCCCACTCAATGACGTAGTCTTTGTACATCACATCGTACCCGGAGGATCCGGCCTTGTCGATCACATCAGGCAAGTCTACTCCGCTTATACGTAGCTCCATGTTTGTCGAGTAAGCCTCGAGCATGCTCGGCTGCGGTACTGGGACCTCGTAGAGCGACTTGAGCGCACGTGCAAGCGCTGTAAGGGTGGCGTTAAGACGACTCTCTGCCACTTCAGCCTTGGTTAGGGCGGACTTTAGGTAGGTGTTCTCGGCGTCCTGGGTGCCGTATCTACTGGATAAGTCGATGAACCTGTTGTTGAGGTCAAGGAATGCCATGGATGAAACGATGAGGGCTATGGTCAGCACAGCCGTCAGCACCTTGATCGTAAGAGAGTTGGAGTTAGCTTTGGCCGTCCTGACCTTCTCCGGCTCCTCTACACCTTTCACGAGGCTGACTGTGGCCTTTCCGAAGTCAGATAGTGTGTATTTCTCCTCGCTGTTCTTGGTGATGAGTGAGTTCAGGGCTTCGAGGTGGTAGTTGAGGAGCCCGTTGTCTATGTTGAGGTCCCTCTGGATCTCCGTGTAGGTTGATGGCTTCTCGCTTATCATTCGGAGGATCCTGCGTCGGATGGGGTGCTGCATCGCCTTGAAGATTATGTTGTACGTGTCCTCCTCGGTGCTCATGGTAGTGGTCGGTTGTGGACTTGTTATAGGAGTGCTTAAGAGGCTTTTCGAGAAGAACGATTCTCCCCGTGGAGTTGTTCGTTCTTATTCATAGCGCGCGCGCCGAGTCACGTCTTGATCTCAGGATGCTCCTCCAGGTACTTCATGAGGCGATGATAGAGGTACTCCGTTTCACTCAGCATCCTAGGCATACCATAGATGACCCTGACCTCCTCAAGATATGGAGCGATCTTCTCGAAGAACACCTTAGTGTAGCCAGTCATCAGCAGCGCGACCAGGCGAATGTCAACCAATCCCTCCCTGACGAACACGCCAAGGCCCTCGAAGAAGCCTACGAGGATGGCGTAGGCGTTGTTGAACTCGGTCTCATTCGGGTAGCCGTTGATCTCGATGAACTCCTTCGCGCTGCTCCACTTGGCCCTCTCCACCGTTAGGTACGCCTTGTTCCAGTTCGGGTTGTTGAAGCTCTGGTTCGTTATGTTCATGAAGAGCTGGGCCTCTCGGTTTCTGTTCTGTGCTTTGATGTTGATTACGTAGTTCACGGCTGCCACGCATACTCCTAGGGCTCCAGCCATGTAGCTCACTGACTGGAGCAAAGATAAGTCAACCATTTTGTTTCACTGGTTGAGTATCAGGTGGAATATTGGATAAGGCTATTTGGATAACGTCACCTTCTCGTATCCTGGGTGCTGCTGCCTCCAAATCTCATGAATCACATCGTAAAGATATTCTCCATGCTCGGCAACGGTGGGGGTGTTCCACAATTTCCGCATCTCAACATAGACGGGTTCATACTTCTCCCACCATACAATTACAAACATCGACATCAAGTCGTCCACAACCGCAGGGTCTATGAAACCCCTCTTCGCCAAGACACCTAGCCCCTCAAAGAAGGTTCCCAATGCTATTAACATCCTCCAAGCCTCCGGGTTCACCTCTTGACCATACTTAGCCATGAAGTCGTCGAAGTCCCTCCACTGCCATGACATTATATCCCAGAACGAGCTCTGAAAGTCGGGTTCCTCGAACCTCTGGTAGACGTTCATGAAGAGCTGTACCTGTCTCGTGTCGAGGGTTGTCTTCATGTTTCTCTGCGTCGTTCTAAGCGTGAGAATATAATATACCGCTGCAACACTCACGCTTACCGCGGTCACCAATACTCCAACCGTCTGCATATCAACCATTCATGTTCACGACTGAGTATCAGGTGGGACTCAGGATAAGGCTATTCGTCTTCTTTCAAAATACTTGGTGTAAGATGAGGCTTAATCCAAAGTAAATTTGGGTTAAGATTTTTCGAGTTTATATTTGAAGCGAGGATGATGCGAAAGATTTTAGTGTGATTCTCTATTCTGCAGGCGCGTATCCTCCCATGTTCGGAAATCCTTAGGAGGATCAACCCGCTTATCCTCGGGCTTCAACTGCAGCCTCGCAGCACCCACAGGACAACCAGTCACGCATAGACCACACCCAATACACTTCTCCAAGTCGACAGTAGCAACGTTGTCTATGAGGGAGATCGCTTTAACTTGGCATCTCTGCTCACATAGACCACATCCGGTACAGGTATCATGCTCTATTGTTGAGAAGTAGTTGGATACGGCAGACGAGTTCTGAAGGATCCCGCAGCAGCAAATACAGCAGTTACACATGTACGTGAGCCCCTCCATGACGTTGCTCACCGTGTGGACCAGCCCAATCTTCTCAGTCTCATCGAGCAGGGCGAGAGCCTCCTCCTTAGATATATCATGTTTATTGGGAGGACGTTCAATTTTCGAGAAGCGCATGCAGTTGTCTAGGGGAAACGTGCATTTCCTGGCTCCGATGAGGTCCTTCTGCTTTCTGCATATACAGTCGTAGACACCGAACGTTTTACTGGACTCGATCACCTTCTTGACGTCGTCGTATGGTAGAATCCACTCAGACTTGGTCGCGCTCTGGGCTGGAATCACCCTGTGGATATATGGGTGGGGCTTCATGATCCCCTCCACAAATCCATCCTCATGTATGTAATCCTCCACTAGATGAGCTAACGAGTGATCCATAGTATCGACTTGCGTCTCCAAGATCCCCACGATCCATGGAACAAGTCGGTAGCGGGGTTTACCGTCTTTGACCGCGCTCCGCAGCAGTCCTCTCTGCGCTAAACTTGATAGTCGTCGCCCGACCTCTTCTTCTTCGAGGTTTGCCTTGTGGGCTATCTCGCTGATGGACTCCATGTCTCTGGTTAGATGGGACGCGAGCTCTGCATCCTCTGGATTGAATATTCGTCTCAGTAACTCGATCTCCACGCCTGATTTTGTCCGTGGGAAACCGTTAGGTAGCTTATCGAGGGCGGAGG
>JBGPRA010000204.1:0-3795 GCA_041489375.1 Bathyarchaeia archaeon
ACTAAGCCAATTTTCAGGCTCCCAGATAAGGCTGATAGCCTACTATAGTTAACACATTAATTTCTGAGAATAATAGGCTGATAGAAGATACAACAAAGGCACTCAATGCCTGAGGCTTCGTGCCAGGTCTAGGAGAGCCGCCTGAGGGTCTTTCGCCTTAACGATCCCGGATGCGACGAGTATCCCCTCCGCGCCCAGCTTCTGAGCCGCTACAACGTCCTCCCCATTCGTTACACCCGCGCCGCAGAGTACCCTGATCTTCGAGTTCACATGCTTTATAGCGGTAACAGAGCCGGAGACAACTTCGGGCTTCGCCTTAGATACTGATATACCGCTGCCGATTAGTTCTGGCGGCTCAATGGCAATTGCTTCAGGGGAGAAGGAAGCTACTTGCCTCCCCTTCTCGACGGTGTCGACGCAGACAATAGTTGCCAGGTCGGCCTCGCGTGCTCGCTTAATCGTGGCCTTGATAATTTCAAGTGGGAGTTGCCTCTCACTATGGTTGATTAGGGTCCCTATGCACCCCGCCTCCGCCACCGACTCGGGGAGGACGTGGCCAGTGAACTGCCCCATCCCCACGGGATCGACATGCTGCGCGAAGACCGGTGTCTCGCTGCAATCTATGACAATCTTTGAGTCAGCGAGTTGGGGGGCAACAGCGATGCTCGCTCCTGTTTTTAAGTGGACTTGCTCCGCGATCTTCGCGAGCCTAACAGCGTTCTCCCCCATCCCCTCCCTATAGGTCTTGAAGTTGACGAGGATTAAGGGGTACTTAACTAGGATTGCCTCCATACTAGCATCGGTCAGTAGAGTCACCGGGTCCCTATTGAGCTTTCTTAGCTAGGGGTTGACAACAAGTCTCGGAGACGTGTCTGCGGTAACGCTGAACCCCGCGGATTTTAAAGTAAAGTAGTATGTGCCAGGGCTCCTCGGAATGAAGTCGAAAATATAGGTGGATACAGTTCCAGCGGCTGCAGTCACCCTTTTGGTCTGGGTGAATACCGCTTCTGGTGTACCTTCTAGGTAGACGGCCAGAGTTGTGTTCTCGGTGATGGAATGGACCCTAGTTGGGTTGCTCACAACTATTTCAGGACCCGTCCTATCCCCAACTTTAGCCGGATAAAGACTCGGTATCCTAGTGCCTAGACTATCCCATGTCGACCACTCCGCTTTATCGAGTACAAGGGTCGGAGGAGCGACAAGAGGGTACTTCGTCGTCTTGAAGGGAAGCATCGATTCGAAGAAGAAGACGTTCGCCTTAGCTCGCCCTGTTATAGTCACCTCGACCTCACCAGAATGAGCCGCGGCAGAGTCACTCACCAGCTTCTTAAACTCAGCCTCATCATCCACGGTGAGGGGTATCACCCTGTTGAGGAAGCTTATGTAACCGACCTTCGCCCTAGGGAAGCTATACATTTTACTGAGAACTTGATGACCCTCTACGAGGAATATGACCTCGACATCTGAGACTTCAGGCTGCGTCACGACTATGGGGCTGAGGGTCACACTGATGATCCATTTCCTAACGTAGTCCGGTGTCTGGGTAATCTGCCCCTCTGTGCTAGTGAATCCGGGGATCGTAACTGCTAAACCCACGTTCAATGTAGCGTTTTTCCCTTGGATGGTATTCCTGAGGTAGTTAGACATCTCTTCCTCCGAGAAGTTGAGGTTAACAGCCATCTTGGATAACTCGCTGTAGCTGCCGTAAATGTTACCGATCTCACGCCCAGCTAGGATGGCTGTGAAGATGATGACGAGCTGTACGAGGCCGATTAACTCCTCCCTGCTCACTATCTTCTCCTTTTCCTTCTCAGCCATCAATCAACCTGAGATGTCGCGCAATATTACCCTTATGAAAAGAATAATTTAGGAACGGTGTCAAAGCACCGTGTTTAGGTGTGGTTGGTGTAGCTGCCCCGGCTACTGCAACACCTATTCGGGGGTTCTCTCCGCTATGAACTCATGTACGCGTGAATTTTTATTGGAAAAACAGAGATTTAAATAAAAGATAAGAGTTTGTTACAAGGGATCAAAACTCACAGGAAAAATTGAGATCGCTCAAAGTCCCTCGGCCAAAACGATTGAGCCGAGGCAACGTGTTTTAATAGCCCTAACCGGCTATTCGATCAAAAACTTTGGGGGAAGTCAACCATGAACGAACTGAAGAATCGTATACTAGTTACACATGCACTCATCTACGCGAACGGCCCCGTACACATCGGCAACATGCTCGAGAGCATCCAGACCGATATCTATGTCAGGTTCCTAAAGCTTAGGGGTCATGATGCCTTCTTCTGCGGTGCAGATGATACCCATGGCGCCCCCATCGAGATCAATGCAGTGAAGCAGGGTATCACTCCTGAGCAATTAATAGGCCAGTGGTGGAAGGAACACGTCGAAGACTATAACCTCTACAACATCGGGTTCGACAGCTACTACACTACGCACAGCCCCGAAAACCAGCAATATACGGAACTGATCTTCAAGCGCCTTCAGGACGCGGGGCACATATACACGAAAGAGATAGATCTCACATACTGTGAGCATTGCAAGAGGTATCTCCCAGACAGGTATGTGAAAGGAACTTGCCCAAAGTGCGGGGCGAAGGACCAATACGGCGACGTCTGTGAGAAATGCAACGCCACATACTCAACCACTGACCTAGTAGATCCCTACTGCAGTATCTGCGGTTCCAAGCCAATCAGGAAGCCAAGCCGTCACTACTTTTTCCGCCTTAACGACTTCAGCGAGAAACTCCGGGCCTGGCTCGTTGGCAACAAAAATCTTCAACCTGAGATTAGAAACCAGATACTCGCCTGGGTCGACCAAGGGCTCCAAGACTGGTGCATAAGCAGAGATGGACCCTACTTCGGCTTCAAGATACCTGGAGAAGACAACAAGTACTTCTACGTCTGGCTCGACGCCCCAATAGGCTACATCGCATCCACAGCGCATTACTGTAGAGATAAAAACTTCACAGCAGACGACATCTGGCAGAAAGATAATTCCACAATTGTCCACGTCATCGGGAAGGACATCATCGCCTTCCACCTCCTCTTCTGGCCCGCCGTCCTAATGGGCAGCGGCTTCCATGTCCCCGACAACATAGTTGTTCACGGCTTCCTCAACGTCAACGGGGAGAAAATGAGCAAAAGCCGAGGCACATTCCTCACTGCCCGGGAGTTCAGTGAGCTACTCGACCCCGAGCTCCTCCGCTACTACTACGCCGCCAACCTTGGCCACAGCATGACCGACATAGACCTCGACCTCAAGACGCTGCAGGACAAGGTCAACAACGAGCTAGTCAGTAACATCGCCAATCTTGTCTACAGGACCCTCAGCTTCCTTGACAAGAACTTCGACGGCACAGTCACGACGATTCTTAATAAGGAGCTGCTCTCGGACGTTGCTAGGAAGACCGAGGGAGTCAGGGACAGTTACTACGACTACAACTTCCGGGAAGCTGTGGCTAAGACACTAGAGATCAGCACAGTCGGTAACAAGTATTTCCAGGACAACCAACCATGGGAACTCGTGAAGACGGATAGGGAGAAGGCACAGAGGGTGCTCACTGATTGCGTCAACATAGTCAAGACGGTAGCTATCCTAATCAAGCCCATCATTCCCCTCTTCGCGTCCCGCGTTGAGGAACAGCTCAACCTCCCCAACCTTAAGTGGGCGGACTTGGACCGCATCGTCGAGAACCATCGCATCGACGGGGCAAAGATAATCCTGAGAAAGATCGAACCTATCGTGCTGAAGAAGCCCGAGGAGAAGAAGGAGGATCTAAAGAAC
>JBGPRA010000205.1:0-3758 GCA_041489375.1 Bathyarchaeia archaeon
CGGGAGAGCCTTGCTAAAAAAATAGAATCCCTCTCCTCAGGAGTGAGGTACTTCGTGCTCCCGCCTCATTCAATTGATGTGGTTGTGACTAGAGGTCTCAAGCTGAAGAAGCTCAACTACCTCGAAGCCGTAGCTATGGCCTGTGTCATTCGGGAACTTGCTCCCGAGAAGGCTTACGTCGATGCCTCAGATGTGAATGAAAAAAGATATGGGGAGACCATACTCAGACTCCTCCCCACGAGACCAAGGCTAATCTGCGAGCACAAGGCTGACTCTAACTATCCCGTTGTCTCAGCAGCCTCCATCCTCGCCAAAGTGCGCAGAGACGCCTTGATAGCTGCACTCAGGCAGGAGTATGGTGATTTTAACTCAGGATATCCTTGCGATGAGAGGGCAATCTTGTGGCTCAAAAACTGGTACAGGGAGCATCGAAGCTGGCCCAGCATAGTCCGCCTTAGCTGGGAGCCCGTCAAGCGGATACGCATCGACGCGTTTCAGACGAGACTTGCAAGCGCCAGCGCGTGATCCTTCTCAAAAGGGTCGAGTTCGATTAGTTCCTTGACTGAGAAGCTCCTCGCCTCGAGGACCTTTACCTGCTCCCTAAAAATCTCGACAGGGTTCCTGCCAACGTCGATGCTCCTCGACTTTATTGAGAACATCACGTAGCCCCTCTTTTTGAGGAAGATCTTCGCGTTCTTGACTACAATCTCAGCTTGGTCCGGTTGAGCCACGTCTGCGAAGAGTACCTCGACTTTGGGGACCTGGAGAGAATACCCTTGGGGCTGGCGAGCGTCGCCAAGTATGGGTGAGATGTTCATCCTATATCTGGCGACGTGATCGATAAGGTCCCTGATGGGACGGGGGGCGAAATCGACTCCCCAGACATGACCAAGATTACCGATGATGTCAGAGACGTGGCTGCACGTTGTCCCAGAGGCGACGCCTAAGTAGAGAACCTTCGACCCAGGCACAATCGGGTTGTACCTCAGCCCCTTCATAATCGCTGCTCCTAGCTTACTACGGGATGGGTTCCATAAGCGGTACTCGATGTCCTCGATTACGATTAACTCTTCTCCGTAGACCTTCCTTCCTGGGGTTAGGTTACGTGTGGCGAGGAGCCTCTGCCCCCCTCCTTCGATGAAGTAGACCCCTGGACTATGTTCCGTAGCAGTCAGCCCCAAGAGGGCTACCTCGGAGTTTGTTCCGCAGTCTCAATGTCGTGGTCAGCAGCGTCCACGACTCTCGCCTGGTCTATGGCAAGTTTCTGAAGCCAGGTCATAGGGACCTGAAGCTCACCAACCCTTTTTGCGAAATGGTGGCAGTTTGGGTAGGCAGGCGTTTGACAGACACGACTGAAGAAGTCCTTTGTGATCTCTACGTTACAGTCGAATATGAAAGGGCAGTCCTTTCTCCCGAACTTCTCCTGGAACGCCTCAGAGAACGTGGACAAATGCGAGACCCCGGGAGATACCCTAGACCACTAGGGTTTAAACCTTTCAGGATCGGGTGTGACGCTTGGTTTCGTTGGCCCGGGTGGCAGCTTCATCGAGCTGCTTCTTAAGTTGCTCAGCGATCGCGTTGCCACTGAAGGCGTCAGCTCTAGCCGCTATGGAGAGTTTCGCTGCTAAGTGGCGGGCGCGTAGCCCCCTAAGGCCTCGGGGTGCAGCGTTGACGTAAGGATGCTGAAAGATGAGGCCATGCTTTGGGGGCTTAGCCTTGGTCTTTATAGCCCTATATAGCGCTTTCTCGGCGCCGAGTATCTGAAGGGTGCTTGATGGCATCATCGCCATTCTTCTGAGGCCGCCGGCCTTCTCGATTAGCTTAGCTGCAAGGGTTGGGCCTGCAAGGGCAGACACGTTTGGTGCTATCTCCGCGGCGAGAATGGAGATGTACTCGGTGAGCTTGGCGCGGTAATCGTAGAGTGAAAGGATCTGCTGGGCAAGGCATTTGATCTCAACGAGTTCGCTTCCCTTAAATGGAGCACCCATGGAACCCTCAGCCCCTTTAAGTATGCCTACGACCTCACGGTGCTGTAATCCAAGTGTTTCGAGCTTCTCCTGAGTAACTTGGGCCCTATCACCGATCTCAGTGATGAAGCTTAGATATTTCTGGTGGTCCCGTATAATTCTGCTCAATTCAGGATAATGGAGGCCGTACCACTCTCTGACGCGGCTACTGAGTCCATTTAGACTCGTGTCTAGTTCCCCGAGAAGCTGGACGGTCTGGGTTATCTGCGCCTCCTTTCCACCGAGGGCATCTTGGACCGCGCCACGGGTGAGGAGGGTCGAGACTTGGCGGCCGAGCTCAAAGTAGCCCTCCTCGTCCTTGACAATTTTGTTCTGTTGAGCGATGCTGGGGAGCTCCTCCCTGAGCTGGTCGCTGGGACCAGAGTCAATTAGGTCGACCTCGAAGCTGTACTCGCCACGCAGTGTCTCGGCGAGCTCAGGATTCGTGGTGGTAACGCTGTCGAATCCCCTTTTTATGAGTCCCTCAGCGATCTTGCTGATCTCTCTGGTGATCTCACCGTTCCTCTGCCGGGTGATGGCACGGGCGATCTTCTCAGGTTCTTTCGGATAGAGGACCTTCTCTATGATCATCCCCTCGGCGGTGAGGGCAAATACCCCGATGAGTGTCTCCTCGATGTGCGCGCTTGTCAAGATGATCGCCTAGTCGCTGCATCAGTAATCGTGGTCTCGTTTCTAAACATTATCGGGAATTAGGGGTTTGATGGACAGATTTATGTGGGAGAAGGCCGAGTTTAGATGGGCGGTTTGACTAGTACAGGCTTAGCCATGGATTTAGCCGGGCTGAAGCTTCGTTCTCCTACCCTCAACGCCTCAGGCGTCCTCGGGATGTCAGCGCCGCTTCTTAAACGCGTCTACGACTCGGGAGTCGGCGCTGTTGTGACGAAGAGTCTAGGTCCAACAGGGAGGACCGGTCACATCAACCCCACCGTAGTCGAGGTAGAGGGGGGTATTCTCAACGCGATGGGTCTCCCAAACCCCGGCGTCGATGGCTACATGGAGGAGTTGCGTGAGCTGAAACGAGAAGGTGTTCCAGTCGTGGCGAGCTTCTTTGCCTCGACTATCGAAGAGTTTCAGGTGGGCGCTGAAGCGCTCTGTGAAGCAGGGGCGGACGCTCTAGAGCTTAACCTCAGCTGTCCCAATGTGGGTGAGGAACCAGGGATGTGTGCTGCGGATGCTATCAGTGTCGAGAGGATCACTGCAGCTGTGAAGCGGGTCGCTAAGGCACCGGTGATAGTGAAGCTCTCACCAAATGTCACTGACATCGTGAGCATCGCGATGGCTGCTGAGAGGGGTGGTGCGGACGCCATAACCGCAGTGAACACGCTGAAGGCTATTGCGATAGACGTGGACTTTAGGCGTCCAGTACTCGCAAACGTGATAGGTGGCCTTTCCGGGCCAGCTATAAAGTCGGTAGCGCTCCGATGCGTCTGGGAAATCGCTGAGACCGTGAAGGTCCCGATAATTGGCTGTGGGGGGGTTTCTAATTGGCGCGATGCCGTCGAGTACATGCTAGCCGGTGCATCCGCTGTTGAGATAGGGGCAGCGATGATGTACCATGGCTTCGAGGTCTATAATGCAGTCAACGAGGGAGTCTCTAAATATCTTAGGGAGAACAGGTTTGGCTCAGTTAAAGAGGTTGTGGGGCTGGCCCACAGGAAGTGAAAGTATGAAAGTGGTCAAGGTAGAGCGTGTGGTGCAGGAGACCCCTGACATAGCCACTATCTACTTCCC
>JBGPRA010000206.1:0-3748 GCA_041489375.1 Bathyarchaeia archaeon
ATCGGTAATGGATGCGGTCTCCCCGCCATCAGTGTTCCTGACGGCTTCACTAGTACTGGGCTTCCCATAGGCATTCAGTTCATTGGCAAACCATACGAGGAAAATACGATACTCGCAATAGCCAAAGCCTACCAGGGAGTGACTGACTGGCACACACGCCATCCGAAACCCTTCGAAGTATAAATAGCCCCGTTTGAGTGTGGTGTTATCGTAGTCAGGAACATTGCGACCGTGGCTTCAGGTTCAAATAACGCGGTTCCGCAAGACAATGTATGAATCGTTTCAAACTCACACTAACCTTTTTCTTGTTTGCTATACTCGTCATCCCCGCAGTCATCGTATATGGTAATGTTCCAACCGTCCTAACAATTACGCGTCGCACAGAAGGCGGCAGTATACTTGTCGATGTCAAGGTCAACCACGCTGACCCTCCCACAAGCCACTATATCAGCCAGATTAGCCTCGACCTAGACGGTACCATAAAATCTTTCACCGACCTCCCTAAGGCCACAACAGTAGATGCGACATACACTCTCAACTTGGGCACAACCAGCCCAAAGACAATAAAGGCTCAGGCTGTCTGCATCATTCACGGCCTCAGCTCGTGGTTCACAGAGGGGGGAACCGGTAACACTGGAGGATCTTCACAAAGCGGTGGAAGTGTCCCATCCTACCCGACTGAAGCTATCTTCGCTGGTATTATAACCGCTCTGGCAGCAGCGATGATCCTTTACAGGAAGCGTTAAGGCTCAGGTTTTTTACTCGATTAGCACCTTAGAAAATCATGGCAGTAACGACGCCTACTACCCGCTATCTTGTATTTTACATTGCAGTCTTCGTCGTTACGATCTGGGTTTTTAACAATGTTCCCTCCGGTTGGATTGAAGCCCTCACAGCCCAAACCGCGACGTGGGCCCTTAACATCGCTGGCTACGCTGCTAGCTGGCAGCAAGCAGACGGATATACGACCTTAACTCTACTGGGGCAGCATTTCGTCACCGTATCAATCATACGCGAGTGCACTGCTCTCAACGTCTTAGGGGTCATGGCTGGGCTAATATTGCCCCTCAAAGCTAGCCCGTTGAAACGAGCATTCGGAATCGCTCTATCGAGTTTTCTATTATTCATTCTCAACATTCCACGCATCGCACTAACGGTCTACTTAACTGCATATGATACGTGGCCCTTCACACTAATCGCCAACCGTGGCTTAGAGACCTACCATTATCCCATCAGCTTCGCCTTCGGCGTCATTGGTGTAGCAATCACTGTCTTAGCCGTGAGCAGATGGGCGACACCTGAACTGGCAGATACTCTGCTCGGGGTCGTGGACAAGATACTTAGCTCGGGAAGGAAGAACGGGGCTAACACCCAAGCTTCTCGAGGTTCCACTTGAGCAGTGCTAGGGAAACCTGAGTCAGTACCCACCCCTATGAACCTCCAACCCTACGCGCGCTAGCAAGGGCGAGCCCACAATATTACGACTACTTAACGCAATAAATGAAATAGAAACTCAGATTGGTCGAGACGATAGAGATTACTCTTCTTCTTTCTTCTTCTTGGCGGGCTTTTTCACCTCACCCTCTTCCTTTCTCATGCTTATGGCGATTGTAGAGACGTTCCTCTTGCCACCGTCCTGTCCCTCGAGCTCCTCTGTACCGATCTCAATTTCAGGCTTAGAGAGCCCTGAGATGAACCGGTTCCTGCAGACCTCTGCCACGTCGACCGCTGTGCTGATCGCTTGGCCCCTCGCCTTAAGGACTACGCCGTCCGCACCTTTCTGGTTAAAGGCCGTCAGAACCGCCATTACATATGTCATAACTGGCTTGCTGCCGATGTAGATGATGCTGTCCTCCGTCATGTTGGATCAAATAAACGACACTGCATGGCTTAAAAAAGTATAGACTCCACGCATGCTATCCGTCGTCACCAACCAGAGGAGACGCAATGGGGAAATCAAGATTAGCCACTTCCTTATACAACTCATGATAAGGCGGCGCATCGTATTCCTCACCGTAATTGCGTACGAAACAGATTGTGGGGTCACCCTTCACCTTCCCCCGCTTGAAGTCCACGTCATAGTCGTTCATCAGGTCACAAACTTCCCACTGATCCTTGAACATCGCATCCGATACCACCAGCGGTACGCCGGAGTAGCCAAAGACGTTCAACGTTAGTCTCCTCCTCTTACCGTATTGGAAAAGATCCTCGCCGATCCTAGTACAGATGGGGTGGTGCTCCCAGAACACCTTACCTAAGGGGAAAAAGTCGAAGCTACATCTCCCTACCTGATACTCGTGGTTCATCTCCTCATGTGCCAATCCGAGCCACTGCAGGTACCTGAAGCACTGGACCTCTTGATAGCTGACGAACCTCTCACCGCGAATAACATATCCAGAGTCGTCTCTGAGTATTTTCAAGCTACCACCAGAGAAGGCGAGAAGTGAACGCGAGGAGCGTGCAGGATAGGGTACCAAGAGAGACTTTGGGGGATCTCGCTCCGTTTCAGAGTGGATTATCCTCCCGCCTTGAGTATATCGAAGGGCCTCAGAAAATAACACTTACCAAGTCTAACGTTGTTCAATACCGTAATGGATATGGAAATTGACTCACTCTTCTCCTTAGATTGTTTAATTGGGGAATGTAATCTGTTTATTGTTTAACTCTGTTGAGACGTTCTTAACAACTATGTGGCAAAAATCGGTCTTTTATAACCAGGCAGGCCCCTAACTTGCCTCTCACATGTATAGAAACTGTAAATACTTTACATATAGGTGTAAAGTTTGCCCAAGCAACAGCTACCGGGGATCGAAAAGGCATGAAGAACCCCGACGCTGACTCGGAACGGTGGGCCTAAAGGCTCATGGGGCTTAGGCTCCGAGAGACCTCACCGGGAGGAGGAAAAATGCTTGGGCACTTTCATTTTACTTAAAACTTTGATCGAAGCAATTAACTGTACTTCATGGACTTTGGTATCGTCATTAGAATGACGAGTTTCAGCAGCGGATTCGCGGCCAGGAAGTAGAGAACGCGCGTAATACTATATTACATCCTTAGCAATTGTTAAAACCCAACCCAACACTGTAATGCCATGTCTATAGAGGAGAGACTTAAGGCACTCGGACTCGACTTGCCATCACCACCCAACTACAAGGGTAACTACATAGGCGCCAAATGGGCTGGGAACATAGCTTTTAGCTGCGGCCAAGGTCCATTCGCAACAACTAAGAGAGGAATGGTAGGGAAGGAGCTAACAATCGAGGAGGGGTACAAAGCAGCACAGGAGGTCGGCCTCAACTGCCTCGCCCAACTCAAGAGGCAGCTGGGCAGCCTCGACAGGATAAAGCAGGTGCTTCAGGTGATCGGGTTCGTTAATAGTGAAGTAGGATTTATGGACCAGCCTAAGGTGTTGAATGGTTTCACTGATCTGCTTGTGAATCTATACGGCGACCCTGGGGGGAAACCTGCAAGAGCTGCCCTTCCAGTCCACCACCCTGGTTGGGTAGCTGTGGAAGCCTGGATGGTTGTGGAACTCAAGGAATAGCGCGCGCGAAATTGGTGGAAAGTTCCTTAAACGGAACTCTTCTAAGGGATTCTGATCACCATGAGCATTGAGGACGCGTTAAAGTTGGTCAACGATTCGAAGAAGTTCCTTGAGCCTTACAAGATTTATGGACAAATGATCACAGATGGCATCTCTCAGCTCGAGAAACTGGATAAACTCATTCTGGATAAGGCGAACGAGGAA
>JBGPRA010000207.1:0-3727 GCA_041489375.1 Bathyarchaeia archaeon
CAGGGCCTATCCGCGGCCGCTGAGCGCAACGAGAACATATTGGTGATAACCAAGGACAACGAAGCCTACATGAACACTGGTGGCCAGAGGAGCAGTGGTACTCCTAAGTATGCTGAGACCACCACGAATCCCGTCGGCCCGAATAGTAGAGGTAAAAATGAGCCGAAGAAGAACATTCCGATGATCTTCGCGGCTCACTACGTTCCATACATCGCGACCGCCTCCGTTGCCTTCCCGGAGGATCTTATGCAGAAGGTCATGTACGCCAAGGACATCGAGGGCTTCAGGATGATCCTCATCCAATCCCCCTGCCCAGTCGGGTGGCGCTTCGACCCTGCTAAAACCATTGAACTCGCCCGCGCAGGCGTCCAGGCAGGCGTCTGGCCACTCTATGAGATCGAACACGGTACCACCTTCAAACTCAACTACAAGCCGAAGGAGCTGAAGCCTGTCAGCGAGTACCTGAAGCCGCAGTCACGCTTCCGCCACATGACCGAGGTCGAGGTCAACGAGATCCAGGCTAGCGTCACAGCGAACTGGCAGAGGCTGCTGAAGGCAGACGAGATGAAGACGGTAGTCCTGTAAGACTATACCTTCTTTTTTCAATTACCCCCACAGTCAGCGATGGCTCTGCTGGGGAGTTCCTAAAGTTTATCTTATCATAGGCTTCTGGTCTTTGCGTCTTGTCGGTTATTGCTCGGATGAGCGGGGGTCAGCTAGGAATGTTCTACGATGTCTTATTCACTTGGTTCCTCTGGGAGGCGGGTCTATTCATAACCCCGCAGCTTCTTTCTAGCTCGCGGCTCTTAGCAGATGTTAACCTCCCCTCATTAAACGCCATACATTTTATGAAGGGGGAGAAGTGGTGAAGGTTAATAACCTCCTGAGGCACCCCGGGGTATTATTCGGAGGCTTCCTCGCTCTAACTGTCCTCGCAATAATGAATTCCGCCTACAGTTTTGTGCTAGGCTCCATCAAGGGAGACCTCCTGCTTAGCTACACGGAAAGTGGAGCGTTAATGTCGGCTTACTTCACTGGCTACATGGTTGGGCAGATACCTTGGGGGATCCTCGCAGACAGATATGGGAGCAGGCGGGTCATGGCGGTGAGCGTATTTGGTGTATCCGTAGCCACCGTCCTCTTCGGCTTTGGAACCGACTTCCTGAGCCTCGTGGTTACACGCTTCCTTGCGGGGCTGCTTGGAGCGGGAGTTTTCGTCCCTTCAGTCAGACTCATAGCAGGCTGGTATGAGGCGAGGGAGAGAGGGACCGCCCTAGGACTCCTAAATGTGGGTGGCAGCATAGGATTGATAGTTGTGACATGGGTCTCGCCACTCCTAGCAATGTCCTATGGGTGGAGACTCTCTATAATTATCCAAGGAATGATAGGTGTTGGGTCCTCTCTGCTCATTTGGTTCTTTCTTAGTGATGGGGTGAAGGGCAGGGGTATCTCAGGTAGCGCCGTTGTATCCGCACTTAGGCAGAGAAGCTTCTGGGTCTTAGCAGTAGCCCAATTCATACGTCTAGGTAGTTACTACACTTTCTTAGCCTGGCTGCCTCTCCTGCTGAGGGAGGATTATGGACTCGACGTTCTTCTTGTGGGTACAGCTATGAGTCTTTTCAACCTAGCGGGGATGGTGTCGAACCCGGCTGGAGGTTTACTAGCAGATGTCGTTGGGGAGAAGAGGGTCCTAATGGGGTGCTTCTTGCTTCTAGCCGTGAATGTCTATACTTTCACTATCTTACCAGGTGGGACTCTGATACTCATTGCCTCATTTATCTTAGGTTGGTTGATAAACTTCGTACGCAGTCCTGCATTCACGATCATTCCCCGACTCTTTGGGGCGGAGACCGCGGGAAGCCTATCTGGGCTTCACAACACATTCGCGAGTCTCGGTGCTCTAGCTCTCCCCCTTATGCTTGGGGTAGTGAAGGATACCACCGCGAGCTACGATATTGGATGGCTCACCCTAAGTTCTCTGATGATTATAGGCACCGCATTAATCGCTGTTATCAAATTTCCTTCAGGTTAGCCTTTTCCTATATCCTTTTAAGCGGAAGAAAAACTTCACAGTATGTAAAAGGTGAAGATGATGCCATACTGCCCTAAATGCGGTAAAGAAGTCAAAGATGACGCGGTCTTTTGCCCATACTGTGGTGAGAGCCTAAAGCCGGGGGAGAAAGTTGTTTATAGGCAGGCTAGCGACGAGAAAAACGAAAAGAACGAAAAGAATGAGAAAGATCAAAGGGGTGAGATGGCCGAGAAGAATGAGAAGTCAGAGAAGAATGAGGGCGCAGGAGGCATGTGGGGCGCTGTTATGGGTGGTCTCATTGTCCTCTGGCTGGGTATTACCTTCCTCCTCCGACAGTATAATTACATCGCTAGCAACCAGTGGTGGAACTGGTTCATGATTGGTCTTGGGGGTATCATAATCATTAGGGGTCTGATCCTGTATAACCAGATAAATAACTGGCGAGCCGCAAGTGGATTGTTGATCGGCGGAGCCATAGTCGCATTGATAGGTGCTAGCTCTTACCTCGGTATTAATGATTGGTGGGCTTTCATCATAATACTCATTGGCGTCTGGATTGTAGTAAACGCTCTAATGAGTAGAAGTAAGAACCCTCGCCCCTAGACTGCCCAGCCGACAAATAAGCGCCAGAGTCTATGCTCAAGTACTACACTTGGTCTATCTCGCCCGAAGACCCTATAGTAGTTTTTACCCATCGCTTCTATGAGGTCCCCGATCTTGTATCGGGGGAGCATCGCTGTAGAGACTATTACTCTCCCCCATTCTCCTCGCTTCATCTCGTGAAGCATCTTGACACCAGAACTAGTCTCTACCTCAAAGAGGTATATATCGTAGTTCGGGGCGACGTAGGGTAATTCGTCCCTCTGCTGGGCGAAGGCGCCCTCAGTCGCGGTGTACATCTCGACCAAGGGCACAGTACCGTACATGGTACGGAGCTTTGGGGCGTAGTTTTGCTGAATCTTGGCGACGCTGGTGCTGTATATCACCCTCAACTTCCATAGGTCCCTAGGGTAGACGCCGTGCCGCTTCTTGATGTATTTAGCGAAACCCGTTTGAACGGGCGCGACGCCTATGATGCTTACGAGTTCCTTATCCTTTGCCTTCTGATAGATGAACTCGTAACGTTTCTCCCACCCAGTTGGGGTCAAGTCTGTCTTCAATGCGTCGATCTCCTCCTGCCTCGGGACTAGGCCGAGCCCAGCCATCATCGGGTTCAGCTTCGCATAGGTTCCTGAACTGAAGCCGTAGACGACATCCTTCCCCCCATATCTAAGAACACGAATGTTACTCGGAAATTGTAGGTTTAAGACGCCACCGGCGAGGAGGCTGAGCCCCCCGTTCCGCATGGCGAAGTTGAGGACCCCCCTGGATCCGCACCTTATTAGATCCTGAAGATGCCTTGGAGTTACAGGAACGATCTTCGACTGCCCAGTAGTTCCCCTGGTCATTACCCATGTGATGGGCTCCTCGTCAAGGAAGACGCTATAGCCCTTATCCCGCACACCTTCGAATAGGGGCTCGATGTCTGCGAAGGTAACTGCTGGGAAGCTCTTACGGTATTCACCAATAGATGTTATCTCACTCGCTCTATGGATCCTACCATAGTCGGTTTTAGAATATCCCATGAGGAGGATGCTTAGGACCTTCTCCTGCGCAGTCTGAGGGTCTTGGAGACCTTCCTCCCAGGCTGCGAGG
>JBGPRA010000208.1:0-3718 GCA_041489375.1 Bathyarchaeia archaeon
ACTAACAAAACGTTTATAAAACGTGAACAAAATATTCATGTATCGTGAACATAGAAGGGGTCTTATCGACATCTCAACGGGTAGGAACCCTTAGATCAGTATTACTAAAGAGTGAAAACTTCGGGGTGAGCGAGGTCTCAAGGGAAGTCGGTCTGAGCAAGGGCTTCGTGTCAGGCTACCTGAGATTCCTCGCAGATTCGGAGATCATCGAAAGGTCTGGAAAAGGATTCAAAGTCGTTAACAATGTCAAGGTAAAGGCGCTAAAAATATTACAGAACCTCAACTCCATCGATGTAACAGTTTTCGAGAGGCACCCATTCGTAGAGATGGCTGGACTCTACGGTAGCTGGGCCAAAGGTAACAACAACGAAAAGTCGGATATCGATCTATGGATCATTGTAAAGGAGACGTCTGAGGAGGAGTTAGCCACCCTCTCCAGCGATCTACGAAACGTACTCGGCCCCGTCAAGCCACTCTACCTGACGAGGGAGAAGCTCAGGTTAATGCGGTCTGATGATGAGATCTTCTACTATTCACTCATGTTTGGCTCAATCACGCTCTTCGGTGAGGGACTTGAAGAGATACGGATTTGAAGACTGCATAAGCGAGGGGCTCCTAAGACCAGTTCCTCCATCAAATGAGCGCGCCAGGAGCAGTATAGACGCCTCATCTAGGTGGATCAGAGAGGCCAAGCTTAGCCTCGACAACGGCGCCTATAATTCCTCGATCCTCGCCTCCTACTTAGCCATGTTTCACGCCTCGAGGTCGCTCCTCATCAGGGACGGTTATAGGGAGAAAAGCCACTTCTGTGTGGCAAGGTACCTCGAAGATATATACGTTAAGAGAAATCTTCTCGAAAGGAGATGGGTGGATCTGCTCGATCACCATAGAGAGCAAAGACATGAGAGCCAGTATGAGGTCTCATTCCACACAACTGCGGTGGATGCTGGAAAGGCACTTGAGGCTGCCAGTGCTTTCACTGAAAGAATGAAGAGACTCCTCGAATCTACAGGAACTCCTTAAAATCAACATATCTTCTCCCGCGTTCGCTGGGTGGGACCGCGCTAGCAATTATTGGCCTGAGATGCGCGCGCGGGGAGGGAGGCGAGGTTCAAGAGGCAGGTGAACCATCGGATCAGTAAGGAGTTGGTGGTAGTTGCTAAAGGCACGATGAGGGCGTTGGCCCTTGAGGATTTGAAGGGTATACGTTCTCGGGTGACGGTTAGGCGTGGGCAACGGGGGAGGCATGGTAAGTGGGCGTTCAACCAGCTGAGGGCATTCGTTGATTATAAGGCGAAGTTGAGTGGTGTGCCCGTGTTGGTGGTGGATCCGAGGGATACGAGTAGGCGGTGTTCGGTGTGTGGGCACGTGGAGAAGGGTAATAGGGTGAGCCAGTCGGTGTTCAGGTGTCGGTCCTGTGGGCATGGGGAGAACGCTGACTTGAACGCGGCGAGGAATATTCGTTGGAGGGCTGAGGTCAACCAGCCTATTGTGGTCTGCCCGGATGGGAACTTGAACTACAAGCTCACCCCTTTAGGGGTGGGTAGTTGACGAAGAACATGAAGAAAAGCGCATGCGACTCTGAGTGGTTAACCCCTTATGCTAGAGGGATGCGCGCGCGATCAAGTAAGGCTTAAAGACCATAATTGATAAAAATATTATTAGGGTGCTTAACATGACGAAGTTTTGGTTTGATCATTTACACTTGGTTGTCCCTGACCCTGAGAAGATGGCTGATTTCTTTGTGAAGGCTTTCGGAGCGGAGAAAGTTAGCGTGGATAAGCTACCCGATGGGCGTATAAGGGCTGAACTTAATATCACTGGTGGCCGGATGATAATTAACACCCCCCAGTCCAATGATACTCGTAGTCCCGATAGCCCACAGAAACGTTATGGGACTGAGCACTTCGGGATGAAAGTGGATGAACTGGAAAGTGCACTTCAGCAATGTCAGGCTGCTGGCGGTAAGCTTGTTATGGAAGTCACGCAGATACGGCCGGGTACTAGAATTGCTTTCTTCATGGCACCCGACAATGTGCTCGTCGAATTACTGGAAATGAAGTGAACTACCCATGACTTAAGTCATGGGCTTCCTGATTCACCGAGGCGACTTGCCCAGCTCCGCTGAGTTGGGTAGCGGTCTCCTCTCCTTCAGGCGTATATTCGGGCAGTCCCCGCCCTATCTCAAGACCACGCTTGAGCACATTCCTCGCGGCGTTCACATCCCTGTCGAGGACAAGCGCGCGCCAGCGTGTTGCTAAACGCGCGCGCGAAAGTGCTTCATGCATCTAAGCGGCACGCGCTTCAATGCCAGTCGTCCATGTTAATCCCAAACTTGGAGAAAACACTAGATAAATTCGCCAAAACCGGGAAAAGCGACAGAGAAACGCCAGAGCAGCCCTATATCGAAACAACGTTCCTTAACAAACTGTCTGAACAACGGAGAAGGATGAACGATGAACGGAAAAGCAACAATCTTCGGCCGCGCGCGCGGTCTGAAAACAGGTGCAACTCGGATGAACAAAAGTCAGGTAACGAGGCGTAAAGGACTAACCCCGGTAATATCTACCCTGATCATCATATCTGTGACCCTGACGACCTCAATTTCAACCGCCTACTGGATGAGAAGCACGGGCGACGTTTTCATGGGTTTTGAGAAGCTTGAGTGCAAGTCTGCTAATCCAAGTTACGACTATGCCTCTAGAACGTGGAAGATATCAATTGTTGTTAAGAATGTTGGTACGAGGGCGAGTACAATTACTCAAGTGTATGCAAATGAAGTAGCGTTGAGCCCCGGCGTCACTAATCCGGCACCCGGAAACGGGGGGTCGGATGTTTCATCAAGTGGTGTAAGTATTAATCAGGGTGCTACTACATCGTTCAATATTTATTGTAGGCAGGGTGGACTGAGTCAACCCTTCTCTACCTTGGTTGGGCGTCAGACCCTCTTGATAAAGTTCGCGACAGAAGAGGGGCATGAGTATACTCAGATCTGTGAGCTTTGTCCTCCCGCCGCTTAACTGCGCGAGTGATTAGAGGTTTTGAACCATAAACCCGTAATCCCTTTCTCTCATAGCATTTAGCCAATTATTCAATATATACTAAAATAACCCTTGTCAACAGCGACTTATAGTTTATCTTAGTGGTAAATAGCTAATAATGGCTGAGCGCGCTCCCGTTGGGCCCAGACCTAAGTTCCCCCTTTACACCGAGCGGAGCTAAGGAGAGGAGGACATGACTGACCGGCCAAGCACAGGGATAGAACGCTTCGATCCTGGCTTTATTTGAATTAATCTTCACTCTGACAACATGAAATTGTCGATTTCTCAGGTTCTCAACGAAGCCCTCGAGGATTGGGGCGTCGAATATGGCGCGGTGTTGGCTGCTGTTAATCCTGAGAGGTTCGTGTTAACATGGAAACTTGTGTAAATGAAGGTTCTATGAAAGGACAGCGAAGTCGTTTATCCCTTCGAAAAAGAGGAGCGCATATGAAGTAATGATCCATATTATTAATATTCACACATGTGAAAAATTTTAATCGATACGGAATGAGTGAGGTAGGTAGAGTAGGTACAGTAGATCTGATTATTGAGGTTCTACGTTAACATGAAAGTACCTTTGACTCACGGGTTCGCGCGCGCTCCTATGTTAAACGTTTTCAGGAGCTCCGATGTCCGGGCAGCATCCCAATTAGTTCCGCAGGCCATTAAACGCTTTC
>JBGPRA010000209.1:0-3660 GCA_041489375.1 Bathyarchaeia archaeon
AGACGTCTCCTATAGCCCAAAAAAGAATGAATCTAACCTCATTAGCCTCCTTATCGTAATTGTAATCGCATATGCGGATGACTAAAACTAAATTCAGTACCCGATTCAATACGTTCATCAATTAGAATAGAAGCAAACACGCCGCAGAGCGAATGGAACCTTATCAATCTTCAATCCAACAAGTCTTATCCGGAGTGCGAATTAATCTCTAACAACGTACTGAGGTTCTACAATTGATTGAGATCAGGTTCCACGGGATGGGCGGACAGGGCGCCGTCATGGGCGCCCTCATACTCGCTGAGGCCGCCTTCAGCGAAGGGAAGTACGCTCAAAAGATCCCAATGTATGGAGGCGCACGAAGGGGCGGTGACGTCACAGTCTTCCTACGCCTCGACAACAAACCGATAAGACGAACATGCGGCATCTACGAGCCCGACTCGGTAATAGTGCTCGACCCCACTTTGAAGAAGCAGCCATTCGTAAGAGCAGGGCTAAAGGAGGGAGGCACAGCCATAATCAACGATGAGAACAAGCCAGAGGACATCGACCTCGGAGTCAAGCTGGGAAAGGTCGCCACCCTCGACGCTACGGGGATAAGCGCCGAGGTATTTGGCGTCCGCGCCATACCCATAGTTAACACGCCTATGCTCGGCGCAGTAGCTAAGGCGACTAGTTGGGTAAAACTAGAGAGCCTAGCAGAACCAATAAAACACCAGCTGCCCGGAAAAGTTGGTGAACTCAACATCAAGGCTTGCAGACGTGGCTGGGAAGCTGTGAAGGAGGCCTAGAGATGAGCATAGTGCGCAGTTTTAGGCCAGAGGTTGACCCAAACAAGTGCGTGAAGTGCAGCCTCTGCCAGACATTCTGCCCAGAGGGCACTGTAATGCTCACGGAAAAGGGAATCATCTTTGATTACCGCTTCTGCAAGGGGTGTGGCGTCTGCGCTAACGAGTGCAGGGTCAAGGCAATCGCCATGGTAAGGGAGGAAGGCTGAACATGAGTTTCACACGCATGATGGAGGGAAACGAGGCGGCGGCGTGGGGTGCCAAACTCAGCCGCGCCGAGGTCATTCCCGCCTACCCGATCACGCCACAGACCGAGCTGATTAGTAACATCGCTTCGATGATAGCGGATGGCAGGATGAAGGCGGAATACATCAAGGTCGAGGGAGAGCACACCGCAATGGCAGCTGCGATCGGAGCATCCGTAACAGGTGCCCGCGTCTTCACGGGTTCAAGCAGCCAAGGCATCCTCTTCATGGAGGAACCCCTCTGGATGCCCCCAGGGATGCGCCTACCAATAGGAATGTGCATAGTAAACCGCAGCGTCGCGCCGCTGGGAACACTGCGCCCAGACCACATGGACTCGATGCTCCAACGTGACACAGGCTGGATACAGCTCTACTGCGAGAACAGCCAAGAGGTCCTCGACACCATAATCATGGGCTACAAGATTGGCGAGGACAAGAGAGTCTACCTCCCAGTCGCCACCTGCTACGACGGCTACTTCGTCTCCGCCACAGCCACGCCGACAACCGTCCCCGACCAAAAACAAGTCGACGACTTCCTCCCACCCTACAAACACGAGTGGTACAGCCTCATGCCCGAAGACTTCCACATGTATGGCAGGGAGATGAATATAGCGAAGGCGCGCTACGAGGTCCAGCAAGCCCAAGAGACTGCCAAAGCCGTCATCGAGGAGGTCGAGAAGGACTGGAGTAAGCGCTTCGGTAGGTACTACGATGGATTAATCGAGGAGTACCAGTGCAAAGACGCTGACGCCGTCCTAATGACAATAGGCAGCATGACAGGAACCGCCCGAGACGTCATCGACGAAATGAGATCCAAAGGTAAGAAGATAGGACTCATCAAACTCCGCTGCTTCCGACCCTTCCCAAGAGAAGAGCTGAGGAAGATAGCGAAGAAGTACAAGGCCATAGGTGTCGCTGACAGGAATACGAGCCTCGGCTCAGCGGGCGGCGGGATCATGGCGACCGACCTCGCGAGAGCGCTATACGACGTTGACGAGCGCCCCGTCATAGCTGACTTCCACGTCGGCTTAGGCGGCACGGACGTAACCATGAAACAGATAGAGTATATGGCGAAGGAGACGCTAAAGGCCGCTAAGGCGGGTAAGTTTAAGGAGGCCGTGGACTGGGTTGAGTTCCACGACCTAGGACCGGTGATGTAGAATGAGCACTAACAGACTATTCGATGAGTACTACGACCGCGTACACCTCCAAGGCGGGACAACGTGCTGTCCCGGGTGCGGAGGACCCCTCCTATGGAGGATGATCCTAGACGCCGTCGGTCCCAAGACAATAGTCTACGGCGACGGCCCCTGCGCCATGTGCGCCATCAGGAACATAAAGCTCCCCCACTTCAGTATCCACTTCAGCTTCGCCGCCGACGGAGCCACAGGCATCGTCGCGGCTCTACGAGCCAAGGGCAGGGAGGATTTAACCGTCGTGAGCAGCGCTGGCGACGGAAGCATCGGCGACATCAGCATCGGGAAGGTAAGTGCCGCCGCGGAGAGGAATGAGAACATGATCCAAATCTGTGTCGACAACGAGGCTTACATGAACACCGGGATACAGAAGAGTGGCCTCACACCATTCGGGGCGTGGACGACCACTACGCCCTCAGGTAAGGAGGCGATGAAGAAGGACGTCCCATTAATCATCGCAGCCCACAAGCCACCATACGTCGCTACCGCCAGCGTAGCTTATCCCAACGATCTCAAAGCCAAACTCAGGAAAGCGAAGGAGATCAAGGGCTTCAAATACATCCATACAGTCATCCCGTGCCCCACAGGATGGCGCTTTGACCCAGCCAAGGCCATTGAGGTCACTAAGCTTGGCGTAGACACATGGGTCTGGCCCCTATACGAGATAGAGGCGGGTATCCTCAAGGTCAACAGTAAGTTGGAGCAGAAGCCTGTGAAGGAGTACCTCGATGCACAAGGCAGGTTCCGCGTTATGTCAGCGGAGCAGATTGACTTCCTTCAAAGAGAAACTGATACAAGGCGTAAAAACCTACTAGAGGCAAACGGGAAAAAGCTCTTCATCTAAACTTATCCTCTAGCTTCTACTCCAAATCACGTGCGCCATTGCTGGGTCTTTTACAGCCTACAACCGCAAGTAACTAGGACTTCTTTACAAACGGATATTGTACACACCATCGCCAATTAGGCCAATGAGGATATAAGAAGAGACGTATATGAAATCAAGCATACAATATAAACGAGGAGGAATACTAAAATTAACAAATTTAATAAAAAAAATTTGTTCTTTCCATTATGCGTGTGCTAGATTAATCAATAAGTGTCCAAAAAAGAAATAAGTAACGCACCCCTTAATCAACCAGTGATAAGTTATGGAGCCTGAGCAATCAACCGTTTTACTCATCGTTGGAGTATTAGCCATACTCTTCTTAATCGCATTATTCTATATCTTAATGCTAGAAAATAAGAAGAAAAAAACTACTAGTCAAGAATCTAAATCTAAAGCAACCACCATTGAAACCCCGAAGAAAGCCGAGGCAGTCCAAGTGGTAGAGACTAAACCCCAAGCAGCCACTGTCCTAACTCCGAAGAAAGCCGAGGCAGTCCAAGTGGTAGAGACTAAACCCCAAGCAGCCACTGTCCTAACTCCGAAGAAAG
>JBGPRA010000210.1:0-3643 GCA_041489375.1 Bathyarchaeia archaeon
GTCGCGCGCTGCCTCCCTGATTGCGTTCGTGATCTCTTTCTCGACCTCGACCTGGTCAGCGAGGAATTCCTTTCCGACGCTCTTGTAAGGGATCTTCGTCGAGCAAAGGTGGATCGCTACAACGAGAGGGGTCTCCTGCTGGACGTTGTAGGTCCTCCAGTTGATATCTTTAGAGATTACCTTGTATGTGACACAGCTCGACTCGTCGAATAGTAGGGGGATGCGGTTTGCGAACCTGTAGAGGGTTATACCTTGTCCGATCTTGCGAACGGTTGGCCCAGCTACGACTGCTGCCTCTACTATGAATGGGTAGCCGCTATAGGTGGCGGGGGGACGCTGCACAGTCTTGATGAAGTCGGCATCTGTGAGGCCGAGCTCCTTCCTTATGCCCGTCTCCAGTAGATCGGGGCCAATTGGGCTGAGGCAGCTGGCGTCGGGGCGGTAGAATTCCTGGAAATCCTTCGCTGCCCGGACTAGCTTTACTATCTCGTCGGATGAGAGGTTGGGGGGCTTTGTTTCACGTCTTATCTCAGCGAAGGCGAGGAACTTCTCCGCAGTCTTGGGACCGACACCCTGGAACTGGTCCATCATGAAGTTCTTCATGTCCCGGGACTTCGTGACGAGCAGCATTCTACGTAGGGTCTCCACGTCTATGCCGTGAGGGTGGGGTCTAACCCTCTGGGGAACGGGGGGCATCTGGGTAGTGCCTCTCTCGAAGCGGTATAGGCGGTTCTTGGGGTCGATGAATGTTATGTCTGCGTAGGGATTGACCATCGCGGTCTGGCGGATGTACTCTATCATACGACTCATGATGCGTGGGTAGTCACCCTCGATCTGTAGTTCGACTATAGTACCGCACCATCCCTTCTCGTTTGCGAGCGTCGTATGTCTGAGGACTTGAGGCTGGTTCTTCTGTATGTCCATCATCATCTCATATTCGTGGATCTCGTTCCCGGTGCTTGAGGTGACGATGACGGGCTTGTGGGTAGTGATCTGGCCATATAGGATAGTCATCTTTCCGCCCATGCCGAAGGTGCCTCGGCTCTGCTTGAGGGTGTATTTGGAGCCATAGAATACCTGGGCGAAGCAGGCAGGTATCTCTTCGGAGGGGACGCCGGTGCCGTTGTCTTGTATCCTTAGGAGGTAAACGGCGGTCCCATTCTCGCCGCTGCTGCTGCTTAGCTCTGTGATTCGTACATAGATCTCAGGAGGGATCTGGGCGGACTCGCAGGCATCTAGACTGTTCTCAAGGATCTCTCTGACGCCGACGTAGATGGCTCTGCTGGGGTTGCTAAAGCCTGCGATCTCCCTATTGCGGTAGAAGAAGTCGCTAGGGCTGACTGCCTGGTACTCTATCTCCTGTGTCTGTGTCATGTTATTCCTTCCTCTCGGACGCGGGTGGGGGCTGGTCGTACCAGATCTCGCCGCGGTCCTTCTTTAGCTGACGGCGGTAGGCGAAGAGGTAGTTGTATACAGTCTTGTGGAAGCTGCCCCTGATGAGCATCATTACTGCCTCACGCGCCGTTGGGAGGGCCTCGATGTTGCCTATTATGGCGACGGTACTCCCATAGACGCTGATGTACGTCTCGGTCAGCTCCTCGATTAGGGCTCTGCTCCTTCCCTCCTTGCCTATAATGCGTCCCTTGACTCTCTCCTGGGCGTTATGACTAGATCCGACGATCTCCTCGAGGTCGATGATTGCGAGGTCGAAGTCTTCATTGTTGAGCATCATGGCGCGGTTGGGGCTGAAACCCCTACCGATGGCTTTGACTATGTTGGCGACGGTGAAGATGACGGAGACATCTGGTTGGTCGGAGTTGAGGATAGTCTCGACGTTGCCAGATTCGCTATCGACTACGAGGTTGACGTTGAATGTTTTCTCTATGCGGCTCTTCACTTTACCTTCTGGTCCGATTAGGACGCCGACCCTTTCGTGGGGTATCCTGGTGTAGTTACGCTTCTCCACTCTTCACCCACTCCTCTAGCTCCTTGTTGTCGTATACCTCGACCCCCAGCTTCGCGAAGTATGTGTTGATGGTCTCCACGTCGTGTTGGAGAAGGCTGGGGGCGAGGGGATGGTTCGTGAGCATGGCTTGGCTCACATCGAAGATTACCGGCTTCTTCTCCCAGACCATGATGTTGTACTCACTAAGGTCTCCGTGGACGAGTCCCGACTTTTGGTAAAGTGTTCTCATCTCGTCTGTGAGCTTGTCGTAGAAGTCGTTGGGATTTTCTAGGGGCAGTTCCCTTAAAAGGGGAGCCGGGACTCCGTCGAACCCGATGAAGGTCATGACGAGGATGTTCCGTAGAAAATCTATCGGGCGGGGCGCGTTGACGCCTCCTTTCTCAGCGAGCTGGAGGTTACTGAACTCCTTCTGGGTCCAAGTGTAGACGAGGCTCTTGGGGTCGGTTCGAATTCGCTTGAACCTTGGGTCGCCTTCTATGTACCTCATCATACCCTTGCGGAACTCAGCCGAGGTGGTGTAGTATATCTTGACAGCGATCTCGGCTCCATCTGGGGCAGTACCCCAGTAAATGTGAGCCTCCTTACCCGCCTTCAGAGCGCCCTTGATCTTGTCTATCTTCTTCTTCTGTATGAGTCTGAGAACGCCCTCCAGAGTGGGCCGGTCGAAGACTGCATCGCTGACGTTGAATTCTTCCTGGTTCTTATTCAACATCAGGTCTGTCTCTTCATATCTCCTCTGCAGCTTGTCGGCCTTTCGTTCCATCTTGTTCTGGCTGGGCACGTGGAAATCAGCTCACTCAATTTTCAATATGCCTTTTTGCTTGAACTCATCTACCTGGTTCTGGGTGTAACGCCAGAATATCTCGCCCCGCTCCTCGCTCAGTACCTTCTTCTTACCCATTGAGCGACCTCTAACGGGTGATAGCATGGTGGGAGGCTTAAAAACGGTTCCTATACCCTCGGAGGCGAAAAATGCCGTTTTTTAACTAGTTTGCTTCAATTATCCGTCATTTTCTGATCCAGTTTTATCTTATTTATGTTAATTCGGATTTCTGGCTAAATCTTGACCGGCACGCGTCTGTTAATAGTGATGCCTTCTAAGGTCACTTTGCAGTCGTATACGTAGACCTCGACGCCTTAAGTAGCGCTTGTCTGAGCGCGTCGGAGAAGTCTGGATCGGTGGCCTCGTTAGGGTGGAGAGAGCATGCGTCGTCTCTTTGTATGAGGAAGATGAGGCGCTCCGGGAATCAGGGTATCGAAGAGCATTAGGGACCTTTCGTGAGGGCCAGCAACTCGTCGAGGAGGGGTCTGTTGGATGCAGCGACGAGTTCCATGACGGCTTCCTTTGTCAGGAGAAAGTCACCGCCGATTACTCTATCGATTGCGTAGACGCCCTTAGACTCGCTTAATATGGTTAGGGCGGCTGCCACGTCGGTGGCGCGGAGGGTGCCGCGTACGTCTATGTGGGCGTCAAGGTTTCCCGAGGCGATGAGGCTCAGCTCGGTCGCCGAGCTTCCGAGCATGCGTATGTACCTGCATGTGTTGAGGACGGGGGTTACGCGCTCGAGCTTTGGTGTTTTGCTTATCCCCATAGTGATGAGGGCGGACCTCGCTTGTTTAGGTGTGGCGACGTGAATCGGGTGCCCCTCAAATGTAGCACCCTTCCCGGGCTCAGCA
>JBGPRA010000211.1:0-3597 GCA_041489375.1 Bathyarchaeia archaeon
GTGACGCTCTTCACATCCATGTTCATGCACGCAGGGTGGGTTCACCTGGGTGGAAACATGCTCTACCTATGGATCTTCGGCGACAACGTGGAAGACCGCTTCGGACACACCAAGTTCACAATCTTCTACCTACTATGCGGGCTAGCTGCGACATTCGCGCAGCTGGCTTTCAGCCTCGGATCAGACATCCCGAATCTGGGGGCATCGGGGGCGATCGCGGGGGTGCTCGGCGCATACATCTTGATGTTCCCGCAGGGAAAGGTCAGCGTTCTGCAGGGTCAGGTAGTGACTCAGGTTCCTGCGCTGATGGTGATAGGGCTCTGGATCGTTCTGCAGTTTTTCAGCGGCATCGGTTCCATCGCTGAATCAGCGGATACGGGCGGTGTCGCTTATATGGCGCATATCGGTGGATTTATAGCTGGGTTTGTGTTAGCCCTTTTGCTTAGAGGTAGCTCTGCGCCGCAGCTGACACGCTGAGTCGCTGTGTAACCCGCATTTTATACAAAATCGGAGAGATAAATGCGCGCGTGTGCCTAAGTGCCTAATTCTGTGGTTGATTTAACCAAAAAACAGATCGAGGACGGTCCATCCTGGGACAGTGACAAGCCCGTCTCCCGCCAATTCGAGGTGGACTACTATGGGTACTATGGCTGGCCGGAGTATTGGATGGGCCCATACCAGTGGGGACCTTATCCCCAAATTGTGCGTGACCGCGAAAAATGGAAAGAATCTACTCAGGCTGGGAAAGAATGGGACGCCCATTTGCGCAGCACTAACGCTGTGAGTGGTTATCACGTCCAAGCCTCCGACGGCGAGATCGGTAACGTCGAAGATTTTATTATTGATGACGATACGTGGGCGATCCGTTATCTAATCATCAATACACGTAACTGGTGGCCGGGAAAAAAGGTCATAGTTTCGCCGCATTGGATCGAGCGCGTTAGCTGGAACGAATCGAAAGTCTTCGTCAACCTTACCCGCGAGACCATCAAGCAGTCACCGGAATATACGGAGGAATCTCTGCCATCTCGGGACTATGAGATCGGACTGCATAAACATTACAATCGCCAAGGATACTGGGTGGAATAACCAGTATCCAGATTCCACTCATATTGAAAGAAATACGCGAAAGGGCTTTTTTTGAATGCGTATTAAAACGATCGCTTCCTGGAAGCCGTCTCAATCGCTTCTTACTTCTTCTCTATCAGATCCCTCTTCTTCTTAGATCGCTTGGTGATTTTCCTCTCGGGGTCTTCACCACTGTGACTTTTTGCAGGCTCCCTGAGGCTGGGGTCCAGGTCTTTCAGGGCTTTATCTTTGACTCTGCGCCTCCTCGCGTCCTTCGGTTTATAGGTCATGCCCATACTCTATTCCACATTTAAATTGTGTAAACGGTTAATAAAAAACCATTTGCATGTTTCTGTACCATACTCTGTCAAACTGCGCGCGCGTGCGCGCTAGACGCTGACACAACACCCGAGAAGAATCCTACTACCTCAAACAGATCTGCGCGTGTGTGGATATCCCATCAAAACAAATACATAGCATATAACACGTATCTAAGAAAAATTACGACTCCTACAGCGCCCAAGCCGATTAGAATCTTTGCGAAGAGCTCTATAGTGTATAACTCCTTCTCCACCCTGAGCAAGCCCTTATTGATTTCATTGTACCTGTCGATCGTGCCCATCAACTTCTCCATGCTCTTCATATCCACCGTTGCGTAAGTGCGTGGCTCGGTACCAGGCTTCGCCTGCGCAACTCCCATCACCTTACTAACGGCCTCGGACTTCCCGGTGCCTACCGTCTGCCTCTGAGCCAGAATCTCTTGAGCGCGTGGCTCGGTACTAGTTTTCGCAGCTTCCACCACACTAGGCTTGCTAATTGCAGCAGATATCCCAGCGCCTACCATCGCCCTCTGAGCCAGAATCTCTTGAACGCGCGCTCGCTCTCGTGGGTCTTCGTTACTCATCTAATGCTCGGGAAATTAATATCACATTTATGTATAAGCAAAATGGAGCGTTAACCTATATCTTAAACCCATTTACGATGCGGGTTCAAGAAAGCCCATGACTTTAGTGCGCGCTTGGTTGTTTAGAAATTCGTGTTCTTGGAAGCTCTGAGCGCGTCAAATATACTCTAGAGGAGAAAACCAAGCCACACAAATAAGAGCTAACGACTGAGGAACCAGCGGAGAATGGAACCCCATACACGAAGCAATAGACCGCCCTAGGCAAGCCTCCCCACGTCTACCTTGACTCACTCCACGAACCGCTTAATACACCTGACCAGACGAGGCACACCCAGCCTCACCGCCGTCACGGCCACAGCCAGCATAGAGATCAGGCTCAGCGAGACGTGGATCGAGGCTTGGGTCAACCCCCTGACCCTGAGGCCATCCAGCAGCAACCAGTCTTTGGCGCGGCTGAAGAGGCGCTCTATCCCCCAACGCTTACGGAAGAGCCTCACGATCCTCTTGGCGCCCTTAGCCACGAAGTCACGGCCCACCCTGAGGGCCCTCCTCGCCCGCGAGTCCCTCCTCACCGGAATCACAGGCTCCGCACCGAGCCACTCAGCCGCGTTCCGGACGTTCTCCGAGTTGATCTGGCTGTCCGCTACCACGTGCCTGAACCCGACGCCGAGGCGATGAACCCTCTCAAGCAGAGGCTCGAAGTACACCTTATCGTTCTCGTTGCAGGGAGCCACCGTGAAGGCTATGGGGAGCTCCGAGTCCGCGCAGCAGACCGTGTGGACCCTGTACCCCAGGATGAAGCCTCGTCTGCCTCTTGAATCTCCTCTCCCTCCCCGACAGCTTCCTAAGATGCCGCTTAGCGCTCGTTGTACACATCCACAACAACAATCTTAATAAAATGTGTTACAAACAATACTACAGGGTGTAATCAGACGTCGTCCACAGTTACCATCCGGGTACCAGGAGAACTCAAGGAGAAGATGAAGAACACCAAAATCGAGTGGAGCGAGGAAATAAGAGAATTCATCGAGACAAGGATAAACTGCCTCGAGCTATCAGAGGCAATCGACGAAGTCGCCAAGAGAGCCGAGAAGAGAACAACCAAGATCAACTCAACCACGCTAATAAGGGAGGACAGGGAGCGTTGAGCCTCCTCCTCGACACAAGCATAATCGTCAAACTCGTCATCCAAGAACCAGGCTCACAGAGGGCGCAAATAAGAGTCAAAGAAGCCCTAGGACAGGGCCACACATTGATCTCAGTCGACGAGGCCCTACCCGAGGCCCTGAACGCGCTATGGAAGCACGCCAAGATCCACCAAGACCTCGACGCGGAGGAGGCGATGAGGGCAGCGGAAGACCTGCTGCTCCTCTGGGATAGGATAAGGATCATTCCAAGCCGAGAGGTCTCCACGGATGCCCTCAGGATCGCAATCGAACTCGGATTATCCATCTACGACTCACTCTTCCTAGCCGCGTCAAGGAAGACGACGTCAACACTCTACACAGCCGACACAAGACTCTTCGAGGCATCGAGGGATACCTTTGACTCCGAGCTCCTCAAAGAGACATGACCACTCAGAGCAAACCAAAGTAGCGCACGTCTACATGTGTTCCCCATAGGCA
>JBGPRA010000212.1:0-3578 GCA_041489375.1 Bathyarchaeia archaeon
GACGCGCCTCAGGAGGTCCCTCGCCTTGAGCCCATGCCCGTCTGTCTCTATACAGGCGTAGATAAATACGTTGGAGTCGAGGTAGATCAGCGCCTCGTCCTCTCCTCGATCTCCTCTTCATATTGGTGTGGGTCAAATTTTGTGAGAGAGGGACCGGCGAATGAGATCTTCTCGAATTCGTCTACGGAGCTGAAGGCGGGCTTCTCGATGATTACCTTTCCGTCTTCGAGGGTGACTAGGACCTTCGAGCCGGTGGCTATCTTGAGGGCCCGCCTCATGGCGTTGGGGATGACTATCTGCCCCTTTGGGCCCACCTTCATCTCCTCCTGATCCATGTATAACTCAAGGTTATACCTAACAAGGCCCTTATTTATACTTAACGAGCCCTAGGAAACGCGTGCAAGAGCATATACGATGCGCGCGCGAAGAGGGTGCAGGGGAGACGGGAGAAGCTGAAAACGGCTTCAGAGAAGATGGAGAAAGCGATAGACGCCCTGGTCGACCTCCCTACCAAAACTAATTACCACTGAACCCGCAACCGCAGCCGCGTACGCGCGCGCACACGAATAAATTTAACAGATAAACATTAATATGGGAATAATATTGTAGGATGGGTATCGCTGGAGGGTAACAAACACTCATCAACAGTTCTACGCGGGGAATCGAAGACGCTCGGAACCATATAACGCGAAAGCACCCCTGCACGCCTCAACATGGCCACAAACACCCACTGGGGAGGCCTAATCCCCTTGATTAGCGTATGCGATATAGGCAGCATGCCGCCCAAGATCCCTCACAACGAATTGAGGGAAGGCGCTAGACACTCTCAGTCGCTCGCCCAATACACAAGATACGGGAAAGGATACGAATCCGCACGTAGATTCGAGGAACAAGTAACATCGGGGCTAATTGATAAGCTGCGCGCCGGCGTCGACGTCCCCTCGTACCCTCAGTTCAGAGATATGAACGAGATGTTCCTGGACCTGATAGATGGCCATACATCCACACCCAAGGGGTACATCGCCACAGACCGATTATCCTGCAGCCCCGGGAAGATGATCCCGGAGGTCGGAGCCATCAGGGGTAACCTCAAAGGGATAGCGGAGAAATCTGGTGTCCAGGAGATAAATCTGAAGATATGCGTCACAGGCCCATACACGCTGTCCACCCTATTCTCCTCAAGGACACCCGAACTCATAAGAGACCTTGGGAAAGCACTCAGAGAGCTCACAGCCAACTCACTCTTCAAATTCAGGGATGGCAGAACATCGCTGTTAAGCATTGATGAACCCGTCTTTGGCTTCATCGACGACCCGCTACTCGATCACGGCTACCCGGGACGCGAGTTCCTCAGGGAAGCCTGGAGCTGCATAGCCCATGCGGCGTCGGTGGAAGGGCTGGAGACGATGATCCACCTTCACAGCACCAGGGATGACCTGATGTGGGAGGTCGACGACCTGGACATCATCGGGTCCCACGTCGGTGACCCCCTCTACACCTCATCATCTAGGAAACAGCTGGCTGCAACGGGGAAGAGGCTGAGCGTCAGCGTCGCTGAAACCAAGTTCGATGATCTGATCATCAAGGTGATGGGGACGTCGAGTGAGCTGGGGGAGATGTGGACCAAGATCAACAGGGAGCAAGTGAGCCCCGAATCATTCCTGGAGGGAGGCGACGTGATATCCAGCAGACTTCACAAGTGTATTGAACTGTTCGGGGAGGAGAACATCCCATATGCAGGTCCGGAGTGTGGGTTGGGTGGGTTCCCGACCTACGAGTGTGCCGTCAAGTACCTGGGCAGGATCTCATCCGCTATTAAGAAATCGATAAAGCCGTGACGGAAGGCGCGTGCACATAATAGGATCAGCAGACTGGTGACACTCCCATATAGAGGTCCCTGCAGAAGTCTGAGAGGTGGTCGAACTCGCTGGCTACAACCTCCTCAGCCTGAATATAGGTCTGCTTATCAATCCCACCCTTCGGGATGACCTGCACACTCACGGCGCTAGGCTGGTTAATGGGGGTGCCAATCCTGCTGAGAAGCCATACGTAGACTTCCTCAAGGCCTGGCACCTCACTGTAGATTTGCTGGGCAATCCGGAAGCTCAGCAGGTTATAGATTTTACCGACGTGGCTGACAGGGTTCTTACCGGCTGCTGCCTCGGACGCCATGGGCCTGTTCAGGGGAATGATGCCCATAGGGTCGTTACCGCGTCCAACCTGACCACTGTCACCCGCCTCAGCGCTTGTACCCGTCACGGTGAGGTAGCAGCCGTCAGCCCCCCTCCCGCGCTCATCGGCGGCGTTAAGGTGCATGGAGATGTCAGCGAAGTGGTTCCTGGCACCGGACAGTGTGAGATGGTCAGTGAGGTCGCGGAGGATCTCATCCTTTAGTGCGAAATAATGGGTCTCATCGTTGATGAAGCGATCCACCATGGCGGTCGCTATGGTGACATCCAAGTTGTCCCCCTCGCGCAGCGCCATCACCTTAATGTCCTCGCCAGTGGATGGGTAGGCTTCCTTGAACTTTTTCGACTGCATATAATGTTCGATGTCAAGTACAAGTGTCTCAACGGGGGTGAATGGGGCGTAGCCGACTGTGGCGCTCGTGTCATTTGCTCCGAGGTAGCCGCCCTGCCTCCGTTTGAAGATATCTGTCAAGTTGCCGCTCCCCTGACTGATTGCGCTAGATATCCTGATTGTGTCCGGGTCAATAAACCTGAAATTGGTTCGGAACCAGGCGTCGATGGTCCTCTTCGCAATAGCGTCCACATCAACCGGGTCCTCACCCGGAACTTTATAGGTGGCCCTGTCACCGAGGATAAACCACATTGGTTTGGTGATCCTGCCTCCCCGGAAGGCTGGTTCGGATGAGCCAGCTGCCAGGAGGCTCTTGTCAAGGTTGTGGTGGAGGACAACCCCGAAGCGGCGAACGTACTCCCTGCTCAACTCTGAGCTGATGGCATTCATGACCGAGTCGCATATGGTGTCGGGATGTCCCAGGCCCTTGCGCTCGACTATCTCTAGAGGCTGCATGCGGATAGGTACCCTACCGAGGGCGTTGATGTGAAGGTGATCCATATCTATCACACATTCGTGGGGGATTTTTAAGATTATTTCGTGATGACTTTACGCGCACGTCGTCCGCGCCCGAAAGTTCATCATCCACTATAGAATGTAGCAGTTCTTATCCTTAAATTCCAGTCGTGTGCATAACCCACAGAGTAGTATTTTCTTTAAGTCTATCTATCTCCAAACCTTGATTCCTCTCTCGTGCAAGTAATTTGAGGCAAGTTCGCGCGCGCGAATGTAGGAGAGATTCAGTTTCGGGGAAAGGTGAGCGTGTGCGGAATGTCTATACGCCTCTATTAACCTCTACTTTACCACCTTTAATGACCATCTTCACATTCGACGCGTCTTGCAGGAGTATAATATCTTTGAGAGGATCACCCTCCACGAGGATGATATCCGCAAGCTTGTTAGGCCCGATGGTACCAAGATCTTTATCCCTCCCTATCGCTTCCGCCGAAACCCTCGTACCAGCCGTTATAGCCTCCATCGGGGTCATCCCTCCGAAC
>JBGPRA010000213.1:0-3554 GCA_041489375.1 Bathyarchaeia archaeon
GCTCGCCGCGACTACTTCACAAAAGCGATTGACGACATGGGCATGCCATGCCACAAGTTCGAGGGAGCCTTCTACGCATGGTTCGATGCTAAAAAGTATGGCTTAAAGAGCGACGATTTTATTGCACGGCTTGAGAAGGAGGAGAACGTTACACTGAGCAGTGGAGCTGGGTTCGGGACGAAGCAGGAAGGCTTTATTAGAGTACCTATGACCGCGCCAATACCTGTCCTTAAGGATGTTGTGGAGCGCATCCGTAGCTTCACTGCCAAACTATAAACTACTCCTCATCTACCCTTTTCGATTTCGTGCGCGTACTCCCTCTCCTCATGTTTTTTATCGGCTAAGCGTGTGGTTTACCCATGCTCGTTCTGAGCGATCAGGATATAGCTAAGCTGTTGACGATGAGGGAGGCGATCGAGGCAGTGGAGGGGGCGTTCACCCAGCTCCGCCACGGTAAGG
This sequence comes from Bathyarchaeia archaeon, assembly GCA_041489375.1. Taxonomy (GTDB): domain Archaea; phylum Thermoproteota; class Bathyarchaeia; order TCS64; family TCS64; genus UBA8941. The sequence continues at coordinate 460 of JBGPRA010000213.1, forward strand.
TCGTGATGCCGACGAGGAGCACGATCATGCTGCCCAAATACAATGGGAGCATCAGCTTCATGCCTTCCTATCTAATGGAGTCAGGTGCGCAGGCGACGAAGATAATAAGCATCTACCCCGACAACCCGAAGAAGGGGTTGCAAACGACGGCGGCGTGGATCATAGTGAATGATCCAGAGACGGGGCAGGTGAAGGCCTTCATGGATGGAACCTACCTCACCGGTATTAGAACGGGGGCGGTTTCTGGAGTGGCCTTAAAATACCTTGCCCCAAAGGAGGCTAGAGTCGCGGCGGTCTTCGGCGCTGGGGCTCAGGCTCGAAACCAGGTGTGGGCTGCTGCTACGGTCCGAAAGCTCGATGAGATCAGGGTCTACGACCCAATAAGGCCAGCTGTTGACAGGTTCGCTGCTGATATGAGTGAGAGGCTTGGTATACCCATTCTGAAAGCAGCGAGTGGCGAGGAGGCGTGCAGAGAGGCGGACATTGTACTCACAGCCACGACGTCCAAGACACCCGTTGTTAAGCGCAGCTGGCTCAGCGATAAAGTTCACATCTCCGCTATAGGAGCCTTCTACCCCGAGTGCAGAGAATTAGAGACGGGAATAATCAGTGACGCGAAAGTGGTAATCGACGAGTGGGAGGCGATTAGGCTCGAGGCAGGCGATATTCTAATCCCCATACAGGAGGGCGCGATAACCGAAAGTCACGTCTACGCTGAGTTAGGCGAATTGGTCACAGGCGAGAAGCAAGGTAGAACACCCGAGGACGGTTTAACTGTCTTCAAGAGCGTCGGTATAGCAATACAGGACTCGTCCGTCGCAAACCTAGTGCTCAATAAGATCAAACAGAGCGCCTGAACGGCATCTCTTAAAATCCTTAAGGCGGATCGACCAGCTATTACTGGTTATTTCCATGAGGATCGATGTTGTTATGTTGATCGGCGGTCTGCCCGAGGCAGACCTGAAGAGGAGGCTCGAGATACTGAGGAGCTACGCTTCGGTGGGTACGGAGGTTAGGCTCGTAATGACGAAAAACCCGCCGCCTTCTGTTGACTCTTTGGCTGAGATGGAGTTGGCGGCTCCAGGAATTCTGGAACGGGTAATTCAATGTGAGAGAGAGGGCGCGGATGCGGTGTTGATCTGGGGTGGCCACGACCCGTCTTTACTCTCATCTCGAAGCCTCGTAGACATCCCCGTGATTGGCCCCGGGAGCGCTTCGATGCACATCGCCGCATTTCTCGCTGACTATTTCAGCCTCATAGTCCAGCTACCCGAGGTGGAACAGCTAGCGTGGCGACAGATTAGGGACTACAGGCTTGAGGAGAAGTGCATCGGCGTCTACAGCGTCGACATCCCCGTACTAGAGCTTGGGAAGCCAGAGAGCTATGACGCAGTGAAGGAGACGGTGATCGAGTCAATCGAGGACGGAGCGGACGCTGTCTGTTTTGGCTGCATGGCGTTGAATAACCACGTGGACAAGCTCACAGAGGAGCTGCGCGAGTCCAACCCTGGAGCGACGATAGTGCACCCTGGTCGGACCTCGATCAGGTTAGCGGAGATGTTGGTGGAACTTGGCTTAACCCAAAGCAGGTTCACATACCCGAGCCCCCCGAAGCCCGTAAAGCTCTAAGCAAGGTGTCAATATTGCATCCTCTGAGACGTAAAGATAAGGAGATAACTGAAGAGGTAGAGTTGAAGGCCATCCTAAAAGAGGCGAAACACGTCACTCTGGCGATGAGCCTCGGAGACGAGCCTTACCTAGCTACCCTAAGCCACGGTTACAACGAGGAGAAGAGTTGCATCTACTTCCACAGCGCCCCGGAGGGAAAAAAAGTCGAGATTCTTAAAACGAATCCACGGATCTGGGGACAAGCCCTCATCGACGACGGTTACCAGCAGGGGAGCTGCGACCACTTATACAGGACCACCCAGTTCCACGGTCGAGTTACATTCGTCGACAATCAAAAGGAGAAGGAGAACGCACTACGCTTGATGATCAGACATCTAGACGACCATCCTGAAAAAATCATTGAGAGCCAGATCACGCCACACTCAACGAGACGCATCCTAGTGGGTAGGATAGACATCGACTATATGAGTGGTAAGAAAGCCGACAAGGTGATAGTGCAACTCTAAAAACACGCTTTGCGTTCACGCGCGCGAATTAAGTAGCTTTTGCTACATGAGCCGTTATCTTAAAACATAAGATAAGACAATTTCACGTGATTCGACCAGAGGGAGCGAAGTCATTGGCTAAAAAGTTCAATGCGAAGGTGGATGAGGCTACATGCAAGGGCTGCGGAATCTGCGTCCACATCTGTGAAACGAAGGGTGGAAAGAACTTGAAGTACGGGCGAAAGAGAACCCTCCTAGGGGGTGCCCTTCCGGAGGGTGTTGATAAATGCACTGGGTGTCGATGGTGCGAGCGCTATTGCCCAGACTTTGCAATTAAAGTCGAGGAAGTGACACCCGTTGCTTAAACCGGGGAAGCATCTAGTGTTGGGCAACATCGCCTGCGCGGAGGGGGCGCTACATGCTGGGTGCCGCCTCTTCGCCGGATACCCTATCACCCCTGCCAACGAGATCACCGAGTACATGAGCAACGAGCTGCCCAAGACAAACGGCTCTTTCCTTCAGATGGAGGACGAGATCGCGAGCATCGCTGCCTGCATAGGTGGGAGTTGGGCAGGCGCCAAAGCAATGACGGCTACAAGCGGTCCTGGTTTCAGCCTCATGCAGGAGAATCTGAGCTACGCCCACATGACGGAGACCCCTCTCGTCGTCGTCGACGTTCAACGCAGCGGTCCATCGACTGGGCAGTCGACGGATGCCTCGCAGCAGGACTTCTATCAGGCCCGGTATGGCGCTCACGGTGACTATGAGATAATAGCGCTCTCCCCTTGGAGCGCACAAGAGATGTTCGACCTCACCATCCGCGCATTCAACCTCGCCGAGCAATACAGGACCCCTGTCTACTTCCTTGCCGACGGGATGATCGGCCACATAAGGGAGGAGCTTGTCGTGCCTGAGAATATCGAGGTGATCAACAGGAAAGCGCCCTCTGGACCCAACGTAACCCCATTTGGCACGGATGAC
>JBGPRA010000214.1:0-3450 GCA_041489375.1 Bathyarchaeia archaeon
AAGGGAGATAGCGCCGAAGCTCGGCTTCAAGACACCGGTCTGCCTCCACAACCCGCTACTCCCCAGTCTTCAGGATACAACTATTCAGGGTAGCTTCGACGAGGATGAAGGAATAAACAAAAACATTACCACGAAGATGTCAAAGAGCGTCGCCAAGGGCGCTATCTGGGTGAATGACGAGCCTGCGGACATCAAGGAGAAGTACAGAGAGGCTTTCTGCCCGCCCAAGCAAGTTGAGGGTAACCCGGTGCTTGACCACGTCCAAATGGTTGTCTTTCCACACCTTGGGAGGCTCGACGTTGAGCGGCCCGCTAAGTTCGGTGGAGGCGTATCCTTTGAGAGCTTCGAGGAACTCGTTAAGACCTACGTGGCGGGAAAGCTCCACCCAATGGACCTCAAGACCGCGACAGCGGAGTCCATGATAAAGCTCCTCGAGCCGGTCCGTGAATACTTTGAACGGAAACCAGAGAACCTCGAGAAGATGAAGAGGCTCCGGGTCACCCGATAAAAAAACTGGGTCTACTTAGCGTGGCTGGCCATCTTCTCTGCCAGCTCGATGGTCCTGCAGCTGTACCTGTACTCGTTATCATACCATGCTACGACCTTGACCATGCTGCCATTCGAGAGGGTCGAGGCACTGTCGACGACTGCACTATAGGGGCTGTAGATGTAGTCGATAGAGACGAGGGGTTCATCGTCGTACATGAGGATACCCTTCATCTTGCCTGTTGAGGATCCTTAAAGGCGGTGTTGATCTCTTCGGCGCTCGGCTTCGCTTTGAGGACGATGGAGACGTCGATTAGGCTGACATCGGGGGTAGGGACGCGGAAAGCTGTGCTGTCGATCTTCCCCTTAATCTCGGGGAGGACCTCCCTGATGGCGCTAGTCATGCCGGTCGTTGTGGGGATGATGCTCATCGCTGCAGCACATGCCCTCCTGAGGTCCTTCGCGCGCGCGTCGTTGAGGACCTTGACGACGAGTGCCACACAGTTTGTGGTGCAACTCGCGTTGCTGACGAGTTGGTGCTTCACGTTGTCGTATATGCCATCATTGACGCCGAGTACTATGGTGGCGTCGAGCTTCTTGCCCTGGGACATAGATGAGGACCTTGTTCGCCCCTGCCTTGATATGTTTCAATGTGCCTTCCCTATCTCTATATTTATCGGAAGCGTCGATGAAAGCCAGCTCCAAGACTCTTCCATGGGAGCTTCTCAGCATCGAATTCATTTAGAACTCTTATTCTCCCCCCTCCCAGCAGCGATTATCGTGTCGCCCTCTTAGTAACAGGGAATGAAGTCCTCCCATGGATGCTGTCGCGCGCAAGATATGCGGTTTACCAGCCTGCTTTTTCGCCTAACATCTCGATGAGCTCAACCATGCGACAGCTGAATCCCCATTCGTTGTCGTACCAAGCGAAGACCTTGACGAAGTTGCTTTTCTCACCAAGCACCATGGTTAAGCCAGCGTCGAATACGGAGGAATAAGTGCTGTGCAATACGTCGCTGCTGACAATCGGGTCTTCGGTGTACTGCAGGATGCCTTTCATTGGTCCTTCCGAAGCTTTCTTCATGGCGGCGTTTATTTCCTCCTTCGTGACTTCTTTAGCTAGCAAGCAAGTCAGGTCAACGAGCGACCCATCTGGTGTAGGCACACGAAGTGCGACGCCATTCATTTTTCCAGCGCAGCTAGGCAACACCAAACCTATGGCTTTTGCTGCACCTGTGCTAGTGGGGATGATGTTCACTGCAGCGGCACGTGCTCTACGCAGGTCTCTATGAACAAGGTCAAGGACTTTTTGGTCGTTGGTGTAGCTGTGGACCGTTGTCATGATCGCTTTTTCAAGGCCGAAACTGTCGTTCAGCACTTTACTAATTGGAGCTAGTGCATTTGTGGTGCAACTGGCATTGCTGAGAATGTTGTGCTTTGCAGGATCGTACGTTTTGTCATTAACGCCCAAGACGACGGTGACGTCTGGGTTTTCAGCTGGTGCACTGATTAGAACCTTTTTTGCTCCAGCTAAGAGGTGTTTGCTTGCGCCTTCGCGGTTTGTGAACAAACCTGTGGATTCGACTACTAGGTAGACGCCTAGATCTTTCCAAGGCAGAGCCGCGGGGTCTTTCTGAGCTAATACTTTTAGGGGTTTACCGTTCACGACTAGATCTGCGCCTTTAACTTCGACAGTGCCGTTGAAGTGTCCGTGGACTGAATCGTACTTGAGGAGGTACGCATTGGTTTTTGCGTCAGCAAGGTCATTTATGGCAACAAAATCAATCTTTGCATTTCGTTCAATTGCTGCACGGTACAACAAGCGTCCAATTCTACCAAAACCGTTAATTCCTACTTTTATCGTCATTTCAATTCACCCTTTAACCACGCACTGCTACCAGTCCTACCAAATCCATTTATCGCAACCTTAACCATGAGGACGAACCTCAGATAAGGGTTAGTCAAAACCCTATTAAAACTACTGTATTTTATCTGACCACTGATCGAGAAGGTTTTTATCCCTAGATGAGTGACTCCTAGCCGCGCCATGAAGGCGTGGTTCACACTCACCGCGGGTGGAATGAGCCAAGGATGGCCCAAGGCACTCGCAATCACCAGATGGAGGCCCATCAAAGAGACGAGTTCTCGGACCCGGGCAAAGCCCCAGAAGGAGATAGGAGGGGCCGTACCGCGGCTAGTGTGAATCAAGACAACAAAGACAGAGTTGTAAACGCAATGGGAGATAAAGACAGCTATACAGGCGTAAAGTACACGATACACGCACGCTTCACAATCGATGGCGTCGTTGAGCGCCACGACGTGATAGGCGCAATCTTCGGCCAAACGGAGGGACTCTTCCCTAAGGATTTCGAGCTACGCGAACTACAACGCGTTGGCAAGATCGGCAGGATCGACATAGAACTAAAATCCGCTAATGACCAGACGACCGGCACCCTGACGGTCCCATCGAGCCTCGACAGGCCCGAAACCGCCATCATAGCAGCAGCGATGGAGACCGTCGACAGGGTAGGCCCATGCGACGCTAAGATTAGCGTCGAGAGCATCAAGGACGTTCGCGTCGATAAGCTCAAACGCATCCAGGAACGCGCCAAGGAACTCATGCGTGACTGGCATGTTAAGGAGCACCACGACATTGAGGTAATGCTCGAGCAGGTGGGCCAAGAGAGCAAGAAGATCGAGCCCGTCCACTACGGGCGAGAAAGACTCACCGCTACACCCGACATCAGCCAGCGCAACGACATAATCCTCGTCGAGGGAAGAGCAGACGTCATCAACCTCCTCAGGGCGGGCATATCCGGCTCAATAGCGGTCGAGGGCGTCAAGGTGCCTAAAACGATCCGCGAACTCTCTAGGAAGAAGGAGATAACCGCCTTCCTTGATGGAGATCGCGGTGGAGACCTCATCCTTAGGGAGCTGATGCAGGTCGCTAAGCCGAAGTATGTG
>JBGPRA010000215.1:0-3404 GCA_041489375.1 Bathyarchaeia archaeon
CAGCCTATTGTGGTCTGCCCGGATGGGAGATTGAACTACAAGCTCACCCCTTTAGGGGTGGGTAGTTGACGTGCTGGACTCGCGCGTACTCACAAGTTTCGCAGGTCGAGGGTTTGTATGCCTAGCTCTTTCTGGTGCTCGATGAGGTACTTATCGCTGGTTATTAACGGCATCTCGTTGTGGTGTGCGGTTGCAGCGTGGTAGGCGTCGAAGTAGTGGAGTTTACGTGGGCCTCCATGCTGCTCGTAATTTGAGACAGCGGTCAACGCTATCGTCGGGGTGATGGGTAGTGGGGTGCCTCCGATTGATGCGATCGCTATGATCACCTTCTTGATCTCTTCGGGTTCTACCTGTTTTGATCTGAGGGCGGTTATGATGTCGTCGAAGAGGATGCTGGAGATGTAAGCCTCGATTTCACCCTTCTGGATGGCGGCTACGACGTTCTCGGCGTGTTGCGATAGGTTGTCTCCCTTCAGGTAGGAGAGGTAGATGTCTGAGTCGAGTAGGCGGCGTTTTTCAGTTTCTTTTAAGTACGTTTTTTTCGCCTTCCTCTTCGAGTTCCTCGACGCTCCACGGCGTTTTTAATGAACCCTTCAGTTCGCGGGGTTCTGGAAGGGGCGTAAGTTTGATCTCCCCGTTCTCGACGTATGCGATGAATCGCTTCGCGTCTACCCTCCCCCTTATTTCTTGGGGTAGAGTTAATCTACCTCTCTCGTCGAGGGTTATAATGCTCATTTTCCCACAATTGGGTTGTATGCCCCTAGATATATAGGTCTATCTTTTTCCTTGCATAAATGCACGCGCGCGCACTCGAAAAAACTCATCCCAAAGTTACTTTGGCATAAGCCTCATCTAACGTACAATAATCTTATCCTGAGTTCTACCTGATACACAACCGTGCACACGTGGTTTACGTGAGTACAGCGCGCGCGAAACCCTCACACAATCGTTCAACCACGACCCAGTTGTAAACTGGTTCATCAGAGCAGATGAAAACCGAGAGGAAGCCCTACGGGATAACATGGGGTTCATCCTGGCGCGCGCGGTTCGATGCTAGTAGGTTTGATGCTTATAACGACAGCGATCATCATCTGGGTCTTGACAACGTTGATCCTGGAACAATCCAAAGAGAGATGTATTAACTCTCAGAGATCGTAGCAATTTGAAGTGTACTAGTAATCCGCTACCGCTCATCGTGGTGCGCGTGAACCCCACATGCTTTAGCCGCGCGCGCATTTCATTTCTTCTTAATCGAATACAGGATCAAGCCCGATATCATAAATCCCAAGATCATGCGATAATCCAAAAATGGTGATGGTTGTGTGGATCCCATTAAGCGGGATCAGGCTCCATCTGATACACCGTGAACCACCGGAAATACTCTGATTGCCATCCAAGTTTCCTTATGACAATCTCAGCCATATTTAGCTCAATCCCCTGTTGTAGTTTCTCAGCCGTGTTGGTGACTCCTTCAATGCGGGCTATCACGAGGAAGTCGGGAAACACCTCAACTATCCTCTGCCTACACCAAACGTCATCGGAGAGAATCTGGAGGTTCTAGTTTCGCGCGTGCGCGTCCCCTCAAGCTCATTCACAAGCAAGGGGAGGAAGACTCCCACGTCAGAGACTAAACCTACAGCCTGACTTGTACCCCTATCACTGAGCTTTGTGACGACAGCCGGGTTGATGTCCACACAGACGATCTTCACACTCGACCTCAACATGTTCCCGACAGCTATGGAGTGAAGAGTGGACGCGAGCATAAGAACGAAGTCGACATCCCTGACCAGCTCCTTGTACCTCCTCTGAGCCTCCACAGCGTCCTTAACGACCTCAGGAATAGGCCCGTCGTCTCTGATGGAGCCGGCGAGGACGTAGGGAATACCCCACATCAGGAGCTGGTAAAAGATGCCGCTCCTGAGCCTACCCTCATCGACCAAGGCTTTAATTGATCCAGCCTTGTTCACCTCGTTTATCGCCGCGATGTGGTTACGCGGCTCCCTCCTCTTCATGTCATTGTCAAGCTCCACGCCGAGGCTGGTGCCGTAGAGCGCGTATTCAATATCATGAACAGCCAAAGCGTTCCCGGAGAGGAGAGCATCGACGTAGCCAAGCTCGACCATCTTAGCCAGGCTAGGCGCCGCACCGGTGTGTATCACCGCGGGCCCAGCGACGACTGCTATTTTACCCCCACTCTTAGCCGTCTCGCGGAGATCCTCGGCTATCTTCTTAATGAGGGAGATTGATGGCTTTTCGGAGGAGACGTGACTGTTCATGAACTCGAAGACTCCGACTCCTTCTCGAGGACGTTCAGGGGGCTTTATCCTGATCCCTCTCTCACCCGTGACCACGAGGTCATCCCTTCTCACCTGTCCTATCGGTTTACAGACGGCGGCACGCCTCTCAGGGTCGATGACGATCTGCTTGTCCATCATCAAGTCTTCAACCTCAACCCAGCTGCTGTTCAAGTAGACGGAGGTGGGGTGATTCGATGTGGAGTAGAAGTCGTCTGGGAGAGTCATGTCTCGAGTCGCGGGCTTGTATTGAACTTCGGGGGTCTCCTGCGTCGTCGCCCCAAGGCGGAAGACCTCGTTGAGGATAGAGTTCAGGTGTTCCTGGTTTCTCCCGATGATCTGGATCCTTGTGGAGCTGTAGTCGTTCTTACGTTTCCCGATCTTGAAGTCGAGGAACTCGAACTCTCCTCTCTGATCCATTATCTCGTCAAGAATCTTCGACAGTATCATTGAGTCGATGAGATGACCCTCGACTTCTACAATCTGAGAGAATTCTGCCTCATCCACTGAGGTTAATGGGAAAACTATCCCTCAACTGATTCACCAGACTTTAGGTCAGTCCCCACATGTTATTAAAAGTTACTGAAACTTCATCGCGTGCGCTAAAAAAGAATTTGCTGATGAGCTTGACTCTTTCAGTTATGCCCAGTGTGAATTATCATATACGCGAAACGTTTAAAAAAAAAGATACATTACGAGCACGAGAATCGTACTTGTCAGTACCTAGGTTCAGCAGGAGGGCTCTATCCAATCCGAGTGACACACACACCTCCAAGCTCGGTGAGGAGTCCCCTCACACGTCAGAATAAAAGGATTGCAGCCCAGGACTGATTCACGCGTGTGATTGAACAATAGGAAGAGGGTAGGATAGCCTACCGGAAACGCGCGCGCGCAACTACAGAAAAACAGCCTAATAATGAATGACTAGCTGCCCATGAAGGGCATGGGAGGTCATGATTCACAGGTTCGACGCCTTTCAGCTCTGGATTGGTCTCTGAGAAGCGTCTAAACTCGTTGACGGGTGTGGTTTCCTCTGTGTTTCGACGGATCGCTTGTTCCATAGAGTTGAGGGGATGGCTTCTGCGAGAAGGTGAGGGGTTTGTGATATGC
>JBGPRA010000216.1:0-3404 GCA_041489375.1 Bathyarchaeia archaeon
CCCATGGAGCCTCTGCTTATCCCGAGTTCCCCGATGAGTACGGGTGTTAGTGCTGATGCGGCGCTTCTGAGGAAGTTTTCGACAAGGTATGTGATGCTGATTGTGGCTAGTATTGTGAGGGCGAATTGCCTCTGCTTGTCCAAGATGTTCACTTGGAGACGTTAGTACTATCAGCTAACTTAAAAGCTAATTCAGATGTGAAAGAGCATTCTTTAGTTTAAAAAAAATGCCTACCCGTGAGTTGTAGCGAAAATTACGATTAGCCATAGTGAGACTTTACTAGAGTTTGATCCAAATATAGTCTAAGTAAGGTTCAAGTATTCTGTCCATTGGATACAATTATATCGTATTGCCTCTTTGAGCAAGCTAGTATGACACTCACTGAGAAAGAGATCATCAAGAAGCTTGAGAAGATTGATACGCCGACCATCAGCAATGTGGTGGCTACTTATCCACGATCTGAGAGCTGTATGAAGCTCTATGATGCTTGGTATGGTTCCTGGTACACGGATCAGACGATTAAGTGCATCTACCCGGAGATGGGGCCTAAGGTTGGGTATGTTTCAACCGTGGTGTTCTGTGAGAGGTCGGAGAAGTATACGGGTATGAGTCGTTGGGCGCTTCCAGAGCATATAGATAGGACTAGGAAGCCGGTGGTTCTGGTTGCGGAGCAGCAGTTCCCCCCCGAGTTAGTGAACCGGGTTGGGCTCTTCGGTGAGATTATGACGACTCAGTACAAGGCGTTGGGCGTCGTAGGTGTGATCACGAATGGCCCGATGAGGGACATTGACGCTATCACGCCGATGAATTTTCAGTATTATGCGACAGGTGTCACGCCCGGTCACGGGGACTTCATGGTGAAAGCGGTTGATGTGCCAGTTTCAGTGGGTGGTATGACTGTTATGCCCGGTGATATGGTTCACATGGATCTGCATGGGGCAGTTAAATTCCCAGCAAGCAAGATGGAGGAGGTTCTGGAGAGAGCCTTGAAGCTTCTGGAGTCGGAGTCTTCTACTACTCGTATCTACAAGGACCCGGAGTTTACTCTGAAGAAGTGGAAGCAGAGCGTCGATGGGACGAAGTCGTATTGAATGGAGTTGAAGTGTTGTGAAGGTACTTTTTGTGGCTGGGCGGTGGGCTCAGGATATCGAGAAGTCTGAGAAGCTGAAGGAGCTTAGGAAGCATGCGAAGGTTGATGTGGCTCTCTCTGGCGAAGAGAAGCAGCTGATTGAGAAAGTTGAGGATGTTGATGTCATCATCACAGGTGGCCCGATCACAGCTGCTGTCATCAATGCAGCTCCAAAGCTTAAGATGATTCAGACCACGAGTGTAGGCTTCGAATATATTGATGAGGGGGCTGCGGCTGCTAGGGGTGTGATCATCTGCAATGTCGCTGGAGTTAACGCGAACAGCGTCGTTGAACTGGATTTTGGGATGATATTGGATATTGCCCGAAGGATAGGGGCCCATAATCGTTTGATGAGGGAGGGGGGCTGGGCTAGAGTTGAGGTTGAGCGGCAGGTCGAGATCCGAAACGGCACGATTGGCATCGTTGGCTTGGGTGCAATTGGGAGCCGGATGGCTCAATTCGCTACGCAGGGCTTCAACATGAAGGTTCTCGCTTATGACCCGTATATAACGGAGGCGAGGGCTCAGCAGTTTAACGCACGGCTTGTGGACCTAGAGACGTTGTTCAGAGAATCGGATATCGTGTCGATTCATATTCCCCTCAACGATGAGACTCGTCACATGATAGGTGAAAAGCTGCTGAGGCTCATGAAGCCAACGGCGATCTTCGTGAGCAGTGCCAGGGGCCCCATCGTCGATGAGAAGGCTTTGATCAAGGTCCTGCAGGAGAAGAAGATCAGCGGCGCTTGTCTAGATGTCTATGAGGCGGAGCCGCTCCCCAAGGAAAGCCCGCTGCGGGCTCTTGATAACGTTTCCCTAGTTCCGCATATCGGGAGCACACCGGGGATTATGGTTGAGATGAGGGAGACGGCGGTGTGGAACGTTCTAAGGGTGGCGAAGGGGGAGTCGCCTCTAAATGTTCAGACGCCGAAGGTCTACTACACTAGCCACAAGTGGTCGCATTAGCTGTGCGAGTCATGTGATCCTTTTTTAACCCCTTTTTGTAATTTCTTACCGGAAAATCAAAAGCAAAGGAGGATAAACTTAAGGTAGAGGAGATGAAAAAGAAACGTCTCTGGTCCCCATCATTGGGCTAATGCTTTCAACGGCTCTCGAATTCGTCAGCTTGTGGCAAATAGAGATCGTTTCATGGAATACCGATGAGGAATTCGAGTTCCCCTTCTTTCTAATTAAGGTTAACAAGTGGGTTGCACGAGACTTTTGGTATGCTGTAAATGTCCTAGGGTGGATACTCATAGGGGTTTCAGCTTATCTTCTAGCCATTGGCAGATGATTTACAGTCGCGTGTGCTTGAGGCGAGGACGTCTTTCTAGAGTAGGTGATGAAATACAAATAGGGGTGCGTGGGTAGGGCGTATCGTAACCCTACGCGCGATTAATCTGGTGCCTGTCTGATCACTTGAAGAACTTTTAGAGCATGTCGAATTGCGTCTGGGTCGCCACAGGCTCTTTTTGCGTTATACTCTCGCCAGAGCATCTCGTCTCTAGCTACTGAGTATCTTCCCTGTAAAAGTTCTAGGGGGTATGTGGTTCTCCTACGAGAACGGTTTCTACTAACTACTTTACGTGCCATTTTTTTTATCTCCTTTATGTTTGAAGGTCCTCCCTTCAGAGTGAATTTTAGGTATCAAATTTATTTAAGGATAGTAATAGGACGATTACATAACATTGTTTCGGGTGTCTTAGCGGTTAACCCAAGAGGTTGTTTATCAGGCTTTTTTACGGTTATTTCTTTTAAATATGATTCTAATCAACCAGATAGAGGTGTGAGTCGGGGGTCTTACACTAAAGATTTTGGAAATTTAGTCTGAACTGATTTTTGAACGATAAGGATTTATTAATTCTCTTCTATGCCAACTGCAGCGGCTTCATCAGTTCGCGGTACTCCTCAACGAACTTGACGCCTCTCTCCGTCGTTAAGTACCGTTTTCCATTGACCTCGAGGAAACCGTTGTTCACTAGCGTGTTGATGTATCCTTTTACTATCTCGAAGTTCAGGTTACTCCCATACACTATCCTCGTCTTATTCGCACCACCCTGAGCCGCCTCCAGTATGTTAACCGTGACGTCCAGGTTACTTCTACGCATACCACACATCTTCATATCACCTTAGAGCCTGAAGGCGCCCTGAAACGCCATCGACTGCGAGAGCTTGTACATGCTGATTATCTTGACGGATCCGCCGACCGTCCGCCCGCAGGCCAGTGTTTTTGCGGTCATTCTTCTTCATTCGCCTGTTGTTGTGGGAGTTTGGTA
>JBGPRA010000217.1:0-3398 GCA_041489375.1 Bathyarchaeia archaeon
CCTTTTCCTAGGTTTCTTCAGTTTCTTGCTGTGGAAGGTCATACAGATCAGGAAGAAGAAAGTTAAGACTGGTTACGCCTACATTGTCGGTACAGAGGGCTTCGCCACCACAGAACTATCGCCGAGGGGCGAGGTTCGTCTAGCTGGTGAGACCTGGGGGGCGGAAAGTGTGGAGGACAGTATCCAGGCCGGAGTGAGCGTGATCGTTGTGAGGCGAGAAGGACTCACCATTTACGTTAAAAGGAAACAGAACGAAGTAAAGTAATGTGGAGAGATGGTGGAATTAATGGCGGTATTGGGGTTCGACACGACGCAGGTTCTTATGGTGATTATTATACTCGTTGTGCTGCTGGTTCTGCTCAGCGGCATCAAGGTAATAAGCGAATGGGAACGCATACCTGTACTTCGTCTCGGTAGATACGTCGGCCTGAAGGGCCCAGGCATATTTTACCTATTGCCATTCATAGACAAAGCGCCAATAAAGGTTTCATTGAGGCTGCAAACAGTCAGCTTCAGAACCGAACAGACGCTGACATCAGACAACGTGCCAGTGAACGTGGACGCTGTCATGTATGCTAAAGCCGTCGACGTCGAGAAAGTTGTCCTCAATGTAGAGAACTATACCGAGGCGACACAATGGGCTGCTCAAACCACTTTGAGGGAGGTTATCGGCAAAGTCGACTTGAATGAGCTTCTTGCTGAACGGGACAAAGTGGGCCAGAGCATGAGGGAGATCATCGACGAGAAAACGGAAGCCTGGGGAATCAAGGTCAATTCAGTGGAAGTAAAAGACGTCATCATACCAAGGGAGCTTCAAGACGCTATGAGTCGACAAGCCCAAGCTGAACGTGAAAGGATGGCCAGGGTGACGCTGGCGACTGCTGAGCTCCAGTCGGCTCAGAAGATGATCGAGGCCGCGAAGATGTATGAGGGGAGCCAGGATGGGTTGGCGCTAAGGTGGATGAACATCCTCTACGAGATTGGCCAGCAGCAGCAGGCCAACACGATCATGATGATACCTGCTAACATGCCCGTGGCGGGGATAGCCCCCGTCGGGCTCACTAACCTACAGACCATGAAGAAGGAGCAGAGCCCTCTTAGTAGCAAGAAGGCTGATAACGACTCTACTTAAAAAGACCTCTTTTTTCATTGAATCGGAGAAATAGTCACCCATCGGCTCCCCTTTTACCTTAGAAAAGGAAGGCTGGGGGAAGCGTCAATTTATGTATAGGGATCTTAGTCATGGCCTTGATCCTCTCCAGCTCGATCTCCTCCTCAGGCGTCACAAGGGTGATGGCGTTTCCCTCCTTTCCAGCCCTCGCCGTCCTTCCTACTCGATGGAAATACATGTTCGGATCCATTGGAATATCATAGTTGATGATCCAAGGCACATCATCGATGTCTAAACCTCTGGCAGCGAGCTCGGTCGCGATCATTATGCTGAATTTGCCCTGCTTGAAGCCGTCGAGTACCTGCTGACGCCTCGCCTGAGTGAAGTTGCCGTGTATCGCCTCAACATTATACCCAGCTCTACTCAACACCGAATATAGATCGTCTACACCAATCTTCATCCTGCAGAATATTATGCAGCGGTTGATTTTATAGAAGTCTATGATCCGCTTAAGCGTCTCCTCCTTCTCATGTTCTGGAATTAGAATGTAATGCTGCTTGATGGTTGTAAGGCCTATCTCGTCGCGGCTGACGTTGACGAATTCGGAATCTCGCATGTAGCGACTGCTTATGTTCATCGTTCTGTCGTCGATTGTGGCACTCCAGAGGCTAACCTGCTTCTTCTTTGGCGTATGCTTAAGAATATACTCGATGTCATCGACAAAACCCATATCAAGCATGTTATCGGCCTCGTCGAGGATCAGTATACTAACATCCCTGAGGCTGAGAGTGCCGCGGTTGAGGTGATCGATGATCCTTCCGGGAGTCCCAACGACTATGGTTGGCCCCTTCTTCAACTCGATGAACTGCTTATCGATGGATACGCCACCGTAGACGGCTGTCGCCCTGACCTTCGTGTATTTAGCGTAGTCGTTAATATCCTCCGTGATCTGTTGGGCGAGCTCCCTCGTCGGTGCGAGAACAAGGCCCTGAACTATGCCACGAGAGGGGTCAAGGAGCTGAATCATGGGTACTCCGAAAGCCGCAGTCTTCCCGGTTCCTGTTTTCGCTTGCCCTATTACATCTTTACCCTCCAGCATCGGCGGAATCGCCTTCTCCTGGATGGGGAACATCTTATCGAAGCCGATCTCCTTGAGCCCCATCTTCAACTCCTTGCTGATGGGTAACTTATTGAATTTCACCCTCTCTTAACCCGCGCCTTTCAGGAAGGAGGAGTGCGGGGATCATATAAATCCATGTAAATCTACGACACACAACTCTTCCTCGACTTTGTTGACGAAACTCTATAATCTGGGGCTCCGGTTCAACTAAGATCGACTTGCCAAGAGTTGCCGTTGTTAAGGGAAGCAGGGGGGTCGAACCAGTATACCGGGCACTAGACCTCATCGACTACAGAAACGCGTTAAAGGGCTGGAAAAGGGCGTTAATAAAAGTGAATTTTATCACGATAAAGAACTGGGAAACAGGAGCTACTACGGATCCCATAGTTGTCGAGGCGATCGTTAACAAGCTCCGGGAGAACTCGATTGAGGTTTTCGTTGTGGAGTCCGACGCGACAATGACTAACGCTGACAAGGCTTGCGTCGCTAGTGGAATGAGAGATATGTGCGATAGGATCGGCGTCCAATTCATCAATCTCCGCCATGTAAAGGAGCAGATCGAGTTAAAGGTCCCGAACCCCATGACCCTCGATACCATTACTGTTCCCAAGATTGTCACGGAGTCGGCGATCATCAACGCGGCGAAGCTTAAAACTCACATGGAAACCGGCGTAACACTGGGCATGAAAAATATGTTTGGACTCCTACCTGACAAGTTTAAGGGTAAATACCACATGATGGGAATGGATAAAGTAATAATTGATATCAACACGGTCCTCAAACCCGCATTAACTGTGATCGATGGCTTCGTGGGGATGGAGGGGAGAGGCCCCGTCAACGGTAATCCAGTGAAAATGAACACAATCATCGCTGGGACTGACCCCGTCGCTACAGATGCCACGGCGACGAGGGTGATGGGGATTGACCCCCAGACCATAGAGCACATCAAGTGGGGGCACGAGAGGGGGCTCGGCGAAATGTACAATATCGAAGTTGTTGGGGATGGCATCGAAGCTGTGAAGCGCATCTTCGCAAGGCTCTAGAGAGTAATCAATCCTCATCTCAAGTGTACGCGATCAACCGAGATATACACTGCGATATTCTGCTTTACCAAGGGTTATAGGCTAAGCTTCCCAATAAAACTCGGTGTAAATGACGTGAAGGCGC
>JBGPRA010000218.1:0-3388 GCA_041489375.1 Bathyarchaeia archaeon
AGCAGATAAAGAAGATGGGCATCGACGCGAAGACGATCGCCCTTCTTGGCTTCCGCGTCTACATGAAGCAGATATTCGAGGATGGTTTCTTCCACGGCGACCCCCATCCGGGGAATCTACTCGTCACACCCAAAGGGGAGCTCATCATACTCAACTTCGGCCTCATCGGTGTACTCCGCCCAGAGAAAAGAGATCTCCTCCTCAAGATGCTCATGGCCATCGTTGACAAAGACGTCGACGTACTCATCGACGTCTTTGCAGCCCTCGGCATAAAGGTTCGAGACCAGTGGGTAGACGCTTTCAAGGACGACCTCTACCTCGCCCTGATCGAAAGCGAGGAAAATAGCATGTTACAACCAGGTACTAGAGCCTTCGAGGGCGTCGTCGAAGCCCTCAGAAAATACAGGCTCAAGGTCCCTATGGTCACAATGCTCATGATTAAGGTCATCGCCATGGTTCAAGACGATGGTTCAAAGCTCTACCCTGATTTCGACTTCCTCAAGGAGGTCAAGCCTCTACTTGCAGAGTCGTTGAAGAGGAGACTACTAAGCCAAGCGAATATACGAAAAGCTGGATTCGACATAATCGAAGCCTTCCAGGATGCGAAGGACCTACCTAACAATGTTAACATGGTCTTAAAGCGACTATCGACAGGGAGCTTCACTTTCAAAATAGCGCACGATGACCTCGATCGATTAGGGAACAGCATCGACAGGGCATCATATAAAATTCTACTCGGCTTAGTCATGGCATCGATCGTCATCGGAATGAGTCTCGTCGTACTCGCCACCCAGAGCGTTTTGACAGTGGAGTCATTCCAAATCACTGTATTAGTCTATGCAATAGCTATATTCGTTGGTATCTTCTCTGTGGTCCAGCTCATACGCGAGAGGGATAAGCGTTAACTTTGTCCACTCATTTCTCCATAGGAGTGCTCCATTGTCTGAAAAGATCATAGGTATACTAGGAGGGATGGGTCCTGAGGCAACTGCCGATCTTTACCTCCGGATAATTCGGGCGACCAAAGCCAAGAGAGATCAAGACCACCCAAGGGTCATCATCTACAGCAATTCTAAGGTACCCGATAGGACAACCTCAATCCTCGAGGCTGGGCCGAGCCCACTTCCAGAACTCATCCGGGCGGGTAAGAGGCTCGAGGAAGCGGGCGCTGACTTCATCATCATTCCCTGCAATACAGCCCACTATTTCATTGACCAGCTCCAGAAGGAACTCAGGGTGCCGATACTCAACATGATAAGACTCTCAGCAGGCAAAGCCAAGGAATCATACCCCAAAGTGAGGAAGGCGGGTCTCCTCGCATCGGATGGAACCGTAAAGAGCGGCCTCTACAGGTCAGCGTACGGTGATGTGGGGATAGAGATAATGGAGCCATCTCCGGAGAGACAGACGGAGGTCATGAAGGCAATTTACCAATACATAAAGGCGGGGAACCTGATCGACGGCGGCTTACTCCTACATGGAGTCGCAAAAGACCTCGTTGCTGCAGGTGCGGAGATGGTCATCTGTGGTTGCACAGAGGTCAGTCTGGTCTTGAAGGAGGGCGACCTAGCGGTCCCGATCCTCGACCCACTCCAGGTCCTCGCTGAGGCTGCTGTCGCTGAGGCGCTACAAAAGGAGCACCGCTGATTAATGGGCAAATCCAAGTTGAGGGCACGTGATGAGAGAGAGTTCGTCATCCCCTATGCAAGGGGTAAGCTTTCAACAAGGTTAGGTGAATACGAATTCTACTACCCCAAGGGCGTTAGGTGGGGATGCAAGAAGTGTGGATCCTGTTGCAGAGATGCCTCGCATCGTCCCAGAAACGTGCTGCTTCTACCTGCTGATGTTAAGAAGCTGGAGGAGGCGGGGGAGAGGGAGTTCATGTTCGAGGTTAAAGGGAAGGAGCCCTTTGTCGCCGAGATGCGGAAGGTGGGGGGCTCATGCATCTACCTAATACGGGAGGGGTGCCGCGTTTACCAGGCCCGCGCACTACTCTGCAGGATGTATCCCTTCTGGGTAGAGCGGGAAGGGAGAAGTCTTGAAGTTAGAGTAGACACACGTTGCTCTGGCTTTGGCCACGGAGGAGAATTAAAGGAGGAATTTTACCATGACCTACTTATTAACGCTCTAGAGCAGAGGGGTGAGGATTGAGTCAATCCCTTAATAGACCCTCGGATAAGGTTTGACGATATGAGCCAGCCTGAGATCAGAGTCATGACCCACAGCGACATCGACTTCGTAATGCGCCTCCAAGGCATGGTTGGCTGGGGAAACACGCGCGCTGACGCTGAGAGAAGCCTCTACTATGAGCCGGGAGGCTGCTTCGTCGCTAGACTAGGCGACATTGATGTCGGGATAGTGAACAGCTTCCTCTATGGTAATGTGGGGTTCATTGGGAACCTGATTGTACTCCCAGAGATCCGAGGTAGGGGCGTGGGCGAAACCCTCATGAAAAGTGCGATAGAGAGGCTAAACTCCGAGGGCGCGGAGACAATCCGCCTCGATGGGGTCCAGAAGGCCATTCCACTCTATGAGCGCCTCGGCTTTAAGGGAGAATACTGGTCACTAAGATACAGTGGAATCTCCTCTAAAGCCCCCCATAGGGGTATTGAGCCTTTGGAGAGAGAAGATTTAGAGCAGGTCGCTAGGCTCGATAGACGATTCTTCGGGCTCAATCGTATACAGAAGCTTAGGAGAGTCCAGCATGACTTTCCCGACCTCTGCTTCAAGGCGTCGAAAGGGGGGGAGATCAGGGGCTACATTATGGCGAAGTCTGGTGCCTCGAATGTTAGGGTGGGACCTTGGATATGCGACCCGAAATACATCGAATTTTCGGAGTTACTTCTCAACGCGCTCACGTCGAAGACTGAAGGGAGAAGAATGTGGATAGGACTTCCCGAGTTTAATAAAGCCGCGGTGAAGATCATTGAGAAGAAGGGGTACACACAGATGCCCTCGAGTCTTCGGATGTGCTACGGCTCATGCAAGAAGGTCGAAGACGTCTTAGGGATATTCGGAGTTGGCGCCCCTGATAAAGGTTAGACAGGTCGGTGGAAGACTAGCGTCTCACCGACGGCGAGTGGCGGCTCATCAACAGTAGGTGCCCTGATCAGGACGTTCATATGGTTGGGCATATGGTTCATATCGTATCCAACTAGTTCTCCAATTTTTTCCCCAGATATTGTTACGTCGTCTCCGGTGACTATTATTCCACCTCTCGTTATTTCAAAGAATGCGACAGCTATGACTCTGTTGGCTCCACCGCCAGGGGTGGCTGCCTTTTCGTTAGTTATCATGAGCTCATGTATCTCGTGTTTGAGGACAGCTCGGCTTTTAGTGTCTATGAGTTTAAGGCCACGATCCTTGAAGCTGACATGAAGAATGGCAA
>JBGPRA010000219.1:0-3380 GCA_041489375.1 Bathyarchaeia archaeon
GGGGTCAATAGGCTGCCCACACTTGGGACAGACTGTAAGCCCCTTCTCGGTGAGTTCCCTATGCTCCTTTATCTGGTGTGTGAGCCGGTCAACTGTCATAGCAGCTGCCCTTCGACGCTGCTCGACCTCCTCATCACCAAGTTGCCTGAGACGCTCCTCAGTCGCCTTCGCTGTCGACGCCCTGTTCTCGAGGTCCCTTAGGTGTAGGTCGGGGCTCTCACCCATCTCCGAGGTGATACCCTCTAGCTCAGCTTCCTTCGCTTCGCGGAGGCTCCTGTTCCTCTCGTACTCCTGATTGATGCCGTCGAGCTCAGCGAAGTTAGTGGCGTAGGCCTCAGCGCGCTCGACTCGATCCTTAGCGGACTGTAGTTCGATGCGCTTCCCCTTCAGCTCCCCCGCGAGAGCAGATTTCCTCCCCACTATCTCGACGAGCTGAACCCCGCCTTCGGCGATTGTCTTCTCCGCGTTACTGATCCTCTCCTCGTAGGCGGGCTTGTTGTCGATGTCGCCAAGCTTACGTAGCTGCGCCTTCACCTCTCTCAGCTGCTCTCGAATCTCGCTAGGGGTCGTTAAGCCGAGAATGGAGTTCATACGCGCCCTGTCGGGATTGAGAATCTCGACGAACTCCTTCTGCCTCGCGTAGACGACGTTGAAGAACGTTCCGCTACTGATTCCAAGGAGCTCCCTGAGCCTGTCCAGCGCGTCCCTCTCACGCGTGATCGGTGCCTTATCCCCGTCGACCAGCATAAGGAACTCTTTCATCTTGAACGCATCGTCTACTCCCTTCTTAGCGAGGGTCGCCTCACGGTGTAGAGTAACCTTGACGCCCTTCGGGGTTTTAAAGACGAGTTCAACGAAGAGGTCTCCACCTCCCACTGGGAGGAGGTCTCTCTTCTCGACGCCAGGCACCTCACCAAAGAGGCCAAATAAAACCGCTTCCAGAATCGTAGTCTTCCCTGACGCGTTCCTGCCACTGATCTTGTTTACGCCTTTAGTGAAGCGGATAGTCTGCTGTCCCCTATAGCTCTTGAAGCCGCGGAGGGTGAGAGACTCGATCAATTCTTCTCCCTCTGGAATCCTCGAGCCTCGAATCGGCGCACCCAGTCTACAATGAACTGCTCCCTCTGCGTCGCTGTGAGGAGCCCCGTCTTCGTGCTAGCGTCCTCTTCGAGGGCCTCCCTGACCCTGCCGTGGACTTCCCTTATGTCCTCAGCGAAGTCACCGAAATCCCTAAAGTACTCCGCAACGTCGGTGTTCTCCTCCATGGGGCGCGCAACACTCGGTGGTAGGTTAAGCTCCAGCGTGTCGACATCAACCCAGAGCAGGAGTGGGTCGGGAATAGTCTCCCTGATCCTCTCCTCGCTAACATCGCTTGGCCATCCCTCACTAAGCGTCCCCTCTAGCTTGATCCTGATGTAACCCTGTTTATGATGACTGTGGAGCTCGTTAACGAAGCCCCGTAGCGTCTCCACAGCATTCGCCTCGTACCATTTCGGGTCCGCGCTACGGTCATTACCGACCTTCGCCTGTCGCATCATGTGCAGTGGCTCGATAGGCACCCATGTGAACCTAGGCCCGTCGGTATCGACCAAGTAGAAGCCCTTCTCCGGCTCCTCAGCGAAGTCGTACACCTCGGTGCTCCCCGGCGTGAGGACCCAACCCCCACCTTTGAGCCTCTTAGGCTCGCAGCGTCTGTGGTAGTGGCCCGTGAAAACATAATCGGTTCCAGAGGCAGCGAGCTGATCGAGACTTACACTACTGTCCCCAGGGGGGACGTCATTATAGCCAGCAACGAAGCCATGGAGCATCAGCACCTTGACTCCCTTGCCACCCTTAAGAGCGGGCTTCGCCAGTTTCTCATAGGCGACGTCTATCTGATCGTAGTAGTTGAGTCCCACGACGTTGAGCCTGTCGTCCCTATAGGTAATATCCTCATCTCCAAAGACATGGAGGTACCCGGCGAGGGGGTGCCTTATATAGTCAAGGGCGTCACTCTGGCTCCTCCCATCATGGTTCCCCCTTACGACTAGGATGCGTAAGCTCTTGCTGTGTTTGGTTTTCGTCTCTTGAGCGAGCCTGTAGAGTTCCCTCTGTGTGAACTCAACCATATGGGGTCGGAGTGTCCGCCTCTCGAAGAGATCTCCGCAGATGAAAACGTAGTCAACGTTCGCTGTAATGATAGCATCAACCGCCTTGGTTAGGGCCCTCTCGAAGGCTGCACGTCTATGCTCCGCTATTGCGAGGGGGATGCTCCGCCCTATGTGTAGGTCAGCGAGAACGGCAAAACGCATTTATGCCACCTAGTGGAGGGGGAACGATTCCCTCTTCCTCTTAATCTCGGCGTCCTCGAGGGCCTGTCTAAGGAGGTCAGCTATCTCAGGCGTCCGACCGCCGTGGCGCGTCTCTCTTTGCATCGTCTTGATCATCACTGGCACAGGCACGAAGGGGCCAACTAGTACAGCCTCTCCTTGTTCAAGGGCGGGGAGGTCTGCGAGAAGATCCGCACTGAAGGACTCTGATGCTGCCTGGATAGTGTTCTGATCCTGGCTGTTGACCACGCGAAGGATGGCGAGGTTGCTACAGTTGCTGAGAATATCGGGGTCAATGCGGCGGGGTCTCTGGCTGATTACGGTTAGGAATACTCCGAATTTTGCCCCCTCCGCAGCTATCCTGGCGAGAATCTCCCTACTGAATACGCCTCCGCTCTCGTCGGGGGGTGCCGCGAATCTGTGCGCCTCCTCCACGAAGACAAATATGGGTAGTCTTTCTTCGTGCCTGTACTTGATCTGAAAGACCCGTCGAAGCAGCATCCCAACTAGGACATCCTGCTCCTCGTCTGAGATTCCACTGAGGAATATGTCACTTAGGTGCTGGGGGGCGAAGAACTCCTTGACAGGCAGCTCACCCTCCGAGAAGATGTTCCTCTCGGCGAGGCCCTCGAGGTGTTCTATCAGACGTGCGACCCTTGTAAGGTCCTGCTTCCCCTTTTTCTTTTTCTTCTTCTCCTCTTGCTCCTCCTCTTCCTCACCATCCTCCATCTGAGAGTATAGAACGTCGATGATGTCCTCAAGACTGTAGAACTTCTTCTTAGCTTTCGCCTCCTTAACCGCCTTCCCAAGGATGATCCTTTGGAGACTACCCGTGACGTGGGCGAGCTTGCAGAGTTCCCCGGTGCTGCACTGGCTGACGCTGAGATGTAGGGGTCTTACATGGCTGGCTTCGAAGGCCTCCGCGGTCTCAGGCCTATAGACGGTGACCTTATCGCGGAAGTACTCATGCTCAGCGCCGTTGGGCTCCTGTACCATGTTTGCGTAGTCGCCGTGGGCGTCGATAACTAGTATGGAGGCGCCATGGCGAAGGAGCTGCTCCATGATGCGACC
>JBGPRA010000220.1:0-3367 GCA_041489375.1 Bathyarchaeia archaeon
CATTTTCTTCCCCCAGCGTGACCTCATGGAGCGTACTCTGGAAGCATGGACGAGGGTGGATCTCATACAGGTACGTGGTGGGCGCCTTTACATCGGAGAGAAGCCCCTATTCAGGGAAGGTCGAGACGCTCGCGGTAACCAGGACACTGTCAACCGATACAAGACCGCTGCAGTTACCCCGCAAGGCGCTGTCCTCACATGCGTCTTTCGAGGCAGAAACAGCGAAGGAAGTAACTTTCCAGACGACCAGTGCAGGGGCATCATCCTCGTTGGGGTCCCCTACGCGAACTACGGCGATCCCCTCGTAAGAGCGCAGATCGCTTACTACGACCATAGGAGCCCAGGTTTAGGTCACAAGTGGTACACGATGGATGCATTCAGAGCAGCCAACCAGGCACTAGGTCGAGGCATACGCAGCCGAGCCGACTGGTGCCAATACTGGCTCCTTGACCAGCGGTACGCTCAACACAGCGACCTCATAAGCCACTGGGCTCAGGGGGCAGGTCCCACCATCGTGGGATCCGAGAGTCTATAAAGACTAGATCCAACCATAATCCGAGGTATTATGCCTGCACTCGACGATGCATTATCCCTGATCAGCAAGAACGAGATAGTAGAACTTTCGAAGAGGCTCATACGAGTCCCCAGCGTGACGGGGGAGGAGAAACAAGTAATTCTCTTAGCCCGGGATATTATTGAGAGCTTAGGGGTTACGACGCAGCTTCACGGTCCTGATGAGCGCCCGATACTAACCGCCACAATCAATCCAACAGCGAAGAAGCTTCTCGTATTCAACGGCCACCTCGATACGGTCCCCCTCGCTAGCCGCGACGCATGGGCAAATGACCCATACGACCCCCAGCTTATCGGCGACACGCTCACAGGGAGGGGGAGTAGTGACATGAAGGCTAGCTGTGCTGTAATGATCCACGTTCTTGGCATAATAAAGAAACAGAGGATCCCCCTCGGCGTGAGTCTCCACCTAGTCCCCGACGAGGAGAAGGGAGCAACTCACGGCACAAAGTTACTCCTTGAAGAAATTGCGAAAGGAAACCTAAGGCGCCCTGACTACGTCGTTATCGGTGAGAAGAGCAACCTGAAGATACGAGTCGCAGAAAGAGGAGGCTGGGGCTTCAATATCAGGTTCAAGGGAAGGGCAACCCACACAGCCTACGCTCGGCTCGAAGGTATCAACGCTATAACTAAGGCGAGCAAGGGCGTCATCGCACTTGAGAAACCCATAGACAAATGGCACCCCTGGATAGGCGCCCCCGTCATCAGTATAAACGCCATCCAGGCTGGAACCGCCAGAAATCAGGTTCCCGACGAGTGCACCATCAGCATCGATCGCCGCCTCATCCCAGGAGAATCCGCGGAAACAGTCGCCGCCGAGGTCAAGCAGATGCTAGACGAGGCGGGAAGCGGCGACGCCGACTGGCACTGGGAGATAGACGCCCCTAAGGACATCGATGGGAAATGGGTATATAACCCCGCCAACTATACGGAACCCGACTCCGAGCTCGGAAAAGCCTTCAAAACGGTTATAAAAACCGCATTAAAGAGGGAACCTGAGCTTTTCGTAGAGTGGGCTGGCGGCACCGACGGCGCACATTACCGAAAAGCTGGTATCCCAACCATAGGCTTTGGCCCATCCGGGGAGCACGCGCATGGCCCAAACGAGCTAGTCTATGTCAATACACTCGTCGACCAAGCCAGGGTCTACCTCACCCTTGCCTACTACCTCAATAGGTAAATAGGGAACATGGCGTCGTGTATTTGAACCTCTAGTAGCGCTGCTTGGGCTAACTGGGAGTCTTTTAAGATGCCTAAGATACATCTAATCCACAAGGTGTACAATTGTGACGAAGCCGAAGCTACCTGAGACACCCGAGGCCTTCAGCCTCTTTGGAGAACCCCTCGACCAGCAACCCCCGCGTCCAGAGGTCGTGGAGAAGCAAAAAGCCCTCTACGATAAGGCCTTAATGGACTGGGAGGAGAAACCCGAAGACGCTGACAGCATCCTCTGGCTCGGTAGACGCACAGCTTACCTAGGTCGCATCCGTGAGGCAGCCGCTATCTTCAGCCGGGGTATCGAGACGCATCCCGAGGACCCTCGGATGTACCGCCACAGGGGGCACCGCTTCATCAGCCTCCGACTATTCGACCAAGCCATCGACGACCTCGAGAGAGCTGCAGAGCTTATCGAGGGAACCGCCGACGAGATCGAGCCAGATGGCATCCCAAACGAGCGCAATCAACCTGTCAGTAGCCTTCAATTCAACATCTGGTACCACCTCGGCCTCACTTACTATCTAGTCGGGGACTACGAGTCTGCCCTCAGCTGCTACCAGGAGTGCCTCAAGGTCAGCGAGATACCAGACAAACTCGTCGCCACCACCCACTGGACATATATGACCCTCCGTCTTTTAGAACGGAATGATGAGGCGGAGAAACTACTCGCTTCAATCACCGAGGAAATGGACATAGTAGAGAACCAGCACTATCACAGACTCCTCCTAATGTACAAAGGTATCCTCAAGCCCGACGAGGTCATGAAAGATGCGAGGATTCAGGGTCCCCTAGCAGTCGCCACCGTCGGCTACGGTGTCGGTAACTGGTTCATCTACAACGACAACGTAGAGAAAGCGGTGGAGATATACAACGAGATACTTGACACAGGAGGTTGGGCGGGTTTCGGCTATATCGCCGCGGAGGCCGACCTCAAGTGGCTTAGCTTACCACAGGAATAGGTCTTCCAGTTTCTTATTTATAATGCTATCAAACCAACAGCTAGGTTGGACGTGACAATTCGCGTAAAGTCTAGGGATCAGGGGCATATACGACAGTGAACCGACCGCATCCGATAAGTAGCCCCGCAACCTAATTTGCCGCGGAGACGCATAAGTGAAGAATACTAAGGAAGACTACATCAGGTATTATCTCGACTCAGCTAAAAAACTGGGTATCCCCCTCGAGCCCCTCACTCAGTCGATAGTGAAAACCGCTGAGGCTGCTTGGGCGGTAGACTCCTACGAAGTCGAGCCAAGCGATGAACCAGCTGAGAAGAGCCCCCGCCGGAGGATCCGTTGATGCCTGAACTATACAAACTCACCGTATCCGAAGCTTCCAAGATGATTAAAAATGGGGAGCTGACACCCAAAGATCTAGTCGAATCACTCCTCGAGAGGATAAAGGAGCTTGAACCAAAGCTCGACGCATGGGTCACCGTAGACACAGAAGGTGCGCTTAAAGCAGCCAAAGCCCTCACAATAGAAGCGCAGAAAGGGAGCCTTAGAAGTCCACTCCATGGAATAGCTGTTGGCATCAAGGACATCTACGCCACAAAGGCGCTTAGGACAACTATGGG
>JBGPRA010000221.1:0-3366 GCA_041489375.1 Bathyarchaeia archaeon
GAGGTCCTCATGAGGATGCGTAGAAGATACGTGATTGGAGAGTTTAGAGAGCTCGTCACTCGTTTCAGGAAGAGGATACCAGACGTGGGAATCTCGACTGACATAATCTGTGGTTTCCCAGGCGAGTCTGAGGCCCAGTTTGAGGAGAGCCTCAGACTTGTAGAATGGCTGCACCCTGATGCCTTAAACATGAGTAGGTTCTGGCCAAGGCCCGAAACCGAGGCAGCTGGACTTATCGGGCAACTCAATGGGAGGGTGACGAAGGATAGGTCGAGGAGGCTTAATGAGTTGTGGACGAGAGTGGGCCAAGAGACGAATAAGGCGTGGCTTGGCTGGGAGGGGGACGTGTTACTGGATGAGCTCGGACACAAGGGTGCGAGGATGGGCAGGACCCGCTCATATAAGGCGGTCGCTGTGGTGACGGAGGCTCGCCTCGGGGAGTGGATAAGGGTCAGGGTTACCGGCGCTGAAAGGGCTTACTTGATGGGTGTAGATTTATCCAGGGCGAATTGAGCCATGCTGACCATCAGTATTTTTCCTCTTCCTTAAATGAGGCGTAGCCGTTGAGGATATAGATGAGTAGTAGAAGGAGGCCCCGGTCAGCTAGAAGAGCTCCGTCGGAGAATCGAGACGGCGAAGGCAAGAAGTGTATTGACTGTAAGAAGTATTCCCGAAACACCTTCTACTGTGCGAGGGAGCATAAGGTTCTAGATCAAGGGAGAGAAGCGTGTGTAGCATTTGCGCCAAGACAAGCGCACAGGGGTAGACTACGAAAATTCTAATCTTACCTGCAAAACGAGCGCTTTCATTGTTTCTTTCTCGTATCTCAGATCCTCTTTTATTCGTTATGCAGTGTGCTTTTAATCGGTGATAAGCCATTGCGTAGTGTAAAAGTGGCTGTCGTACAAGCCTCGCCAATTCTGTTTAATCGTGATGCTACAGTCGCTAAGACGCTAGAATTGATAGAATCGGCTTCCGCTCAGGGTGCAAAGCTGATCCTATTCCCGGAGGCGTTTATACCCGTCTACCCGAGAGGATTATCCTTCGGGATGGTTGTAGGAAGCAGAACGCCAGAGGGGCGAAAAACTTGGAAGAGGTACTGGGATAACTCAGTGGATGTTCCTGGCCCTATATGCGATGCCATCGGGAAAGCAGCACAGGAGGCAGATGCGTATGTTGCGATAGGAGTTATGGAGAGGGACGGCGATTTTAGCGGTGGAACCCTCTATTGCACCCTGCTCTACTTTGGACCAGGCGGGACGCTACTAGGGAAGCATCGGAAGCTCAAACCTACTGCGGCTGAGCGTCTCATCTGGGGGGAGGGGGATGGAAGCACGTTAACGGTTATCGATACCCCCCATGGTAAGATTGGTGGTCTGATCTGCTGGGAGAACTACATGCCTCTAGCCAGAGTTGCAATGTATGGTAAGGGTGTGGAGATCTACCTCGCCCCAACAGCGGATGCAAGGGAAAGTTGGCAGGCTACAATTCGGCACATCGCACTCGAGGGAAGGTGCTTCGTGCTCAGCTGTAACCAATATGTGACGAAGGAGATGTATCCGAAGGACTTGCCTAGTTTCAAGGAGCTGCAGAATCAACCAGAGGTCATGTGTCGAGGAGGAAGTGCCATTATCTCACCATTCTCCGAGGTAATAGCAGGTCCCCTATGGGACAGGGAGGGAATACTCTATGCAGACCTGGATCTAGATGAAGTGGTTCGATCTAAACTCGACTTCGACGTTGTCGGACACTATGCTAGGCCTGACGTCTTCCAGCTCACGGTAGATGAGCGCCCCAAATTACCCGTGAGCTATAGGAAGAGCTAACAAACGCATCGTGAATATGCGATAAATCTTACACGTTTGTTATCGTCAAGCTTCTCCCAACAATGGATTGTTTCAATCTCAGGACACTTATTGGGTTTGACCCGAGTCGTTATATTCACTTACACTTTACTTGTTTGATCTGATGGTCGTTAAGGTACCTGAGAGCCACGCCGATTTGCTACGGAGTAAAGTTGACGTTGTCCTCACAACGCTTTCTCCGGCGGGTTATCCACAGAGTACACTCGTCTGGTGTACCTACGACGGTGTAAACGTTCTTCTGAACACGGGAATAGGCTACCAGAAAGAGAGGAACATGAGGAGGGATCCACGTATCTCCGTCTTCGCTGTTGACCCTGTCAACAAGATGAGGTGGATCGAGGTTCAGGGGGACGCGGAACTCATCGAGGGGGGAGCACTCGAGCATATTAACCAGCTTTCTCGCGCTTATCAGGGGATGGACTTCTACGATCTTATGCCCGAGTTGAGGGGAAAGGAGGTCAGGGTCGTTGTTAAAGTGACCCCTAGAAAGGTTCATGTTGGGAAAGGGTGAAAAAACAACCTTTGAGCCCCTCACCAACACGTGTTCTAGAAAGTAATATGGCAGGGAATATTCAGTTTCTCTAATCTCGATGCGAGATCTCGCCCCACCCTTTGGAAGAATTCGTCACTGTGCTTATCCTCTAAACCATATTTGCGGTACACCCAGTCAGCGTAGTGGTAGTTCATCCGATCAACTAATACATAGTCAACATTCCCCGCGAGAAGCTCCGGAAGAGTCTCGGCTCCCGGTAGGATTGGCGCAATCATGGCGTAGGTTCTGACCCCGGCTCTGTGGAACTCATCGAGGGTCTTGATCCTGTCAATGATGGGAGACGCGTTGGGCTCGAATAGCTTCCTAGTTTCATCATCGGCCGTGGTCACCGTGAGTCCAACCTCGAATTCCCTCGCCTCCTTAATGATGTCCATATCCCGCAGAACTAGAGGAGAACGCGTCTGAATTATTACCGGCCAGTTATGCTGCCTAAGTATCTCGAGGCACCTCCGTGTAAGCTCGTATTTTTCCTCCAGTGGCTGGTATGGGTCGCATACGCCGCTCACCCACACTCTCCCCCGCCTCTTCTTGCTGATCTCTAATTTTAACAGATCTGGGGCGTTTATCTTCACGTCGACGAATTCTCCCCAGGGCTCTTTGTGTCTGCTGAACCTCTTTGTGAAGCGTGCGTAGCAGTAAGAGCAACCGTGCTGGCAACCGGTGTAGGGATTGACAACGTAGGTGTAGACCTTGGAGACGTTGAGAATTGATTTTGCTTGGACTTCCTTTACTATCATGTCTAATCGCCTCAGGTTGGCTTCCGTAAGCCTTCTATAGGGACTTGTACCAACCTTTTAATTTGTCCTTCGCGCGCTCCTATGTTAAACGTTTTCAGGAGCTCCGATGTCCGGGCAGCATCCCAGTTAGTTCCGCAGGCCATTAAACGCTTTCTTACTCATGTTTTTAAGCTTTCTCTCCGTCAACCCCCTGTTCTCCCCTCGATAAGGC
>JBGPRA010000222.1:0-3358 GCA_041489375.1 Bathyarchaeia archaeon
ATCGTTGACATGGTCGTCGACAAACCAAATGTGGCGTCACTCACCTTCAGGGCCAACGAGGGCTCATTCCTAGTCGGCGTAGCCGCGGCGATGTCATCCACAACGGGTAAAGTTGGCTTCGTCGGAGGAATGGACATCCCGCTGATCAGGGACTTCTTCGTAGGGTATCAGGCAGGCGCAAAGTGGGCTGTCCCCACGATCACTGTTCTCGACCCCGTATTCGTAGGCGATTGGGGCGACCCCATAAAAGGTAAGGAACTCGCCGTAAGCCTGATCGACCTGGGAGCAGACGCAATCTACGCTGCTGGCGGTAAGAGTGGCTTAGGCGCCCTCCAAGCCGTTCACGAGAAAGGTGTGCACGGCTATGGAGTCGACGCGTGCCAATGCTACCTATACCCCGAGATACAGGTCAGCGCGACGAAGAGAACCGACTTAGCGGTCTATCAGATGGTTATGAATACCTTGCTCGGCACTTTCAAGGGTGAAATATATAACGGCGGTATCAAGGAAGGCTGGACTGGCTGCTGCAGACTACCCGAGGAAGAAGCGTTCTGGGAGGCCACATTCAACTTCAAACACACCGCACTACCCACAGCTGTGATGGATAAAATATTGCAGGCTCAGGACAAAATAGTCATGGGGCTGATAACGGTACCCAGCGGCTACAGTTAACCAAAGTGTTAAACCCTTCCCCTTTCCCAACCTTTTCTCAACTATGAACCCGGCAGTCCAGATGCTAGGGATAACCAAGAGCTTCTCTGGTCTCGTAGCTAACGATAACATAGACTTCACAGTTGAGAAGGGGGAGATACATGGACTGCTCGGTGAAAACGGCGCGGGTAAAACCGTGCTCATGAGCACACTTTATGGACTGCATAAACCTGACAAGGGCCGGATTCTGATAAACGGCGAAGAAGTGGCGATGGATAGCCCCGCGGTCGCGATCAAGCACGGTGTCGGGATGATTCACCAACACTTCATGCTGCTGCCGAACCTAACAGTGTCAGAGAACATCATCCTCGGGAACGAACCGATGAAAAACGGGATATTAATCGACCAGGATGGGGCACGCGAGAGGGTAGAGGCGCTCAGCAAGAGGTACAACCTCGAGGTAGACCCCGACGCCACAATCGATGTCCTCCCCGTTGGAGTCCAGCAAAGAGTCGAGATACTGAAGGCCCTCTACCGGGGCGCGGAGATCCTCATACTAGACGAGCCCACTGCCATCCTGACCCCCCAGGAGGTCGACACCCTGCTCAAAGCACTTGCCGAGTTGAAGACGCAGGGCAAAACAATCATACTGATATCACATAAACTCAAGGAAATCCTCAAGATATGCGACAGGATAACCGTGCTAAAGAAGGGCAAACACGTCGGCACGGTAAAAGCGGAGGAGACCAGCCTACCTCAACTCGCGAGGATGATGGTCGATCGCCTGCTGATGGAAACATTCGAGAAGAAGACCGTCGAGGAGCAGGAAAACATTCTCGACATTAAGACGCTGTGGGTCGACGATGAGCGGGGTCTTCCAGCCATCAGAGAACTCTCCCTAAATGTACGATCCCACGAGATCCTAGGCATCGCGGGGGTCGAGGGAAATGGGCAGAGTGAACTCGTCGAGGCCCTGATGGGTCTAAGGAGGATAAAAAGCGGGGAGATCCTTCTAAACAGCGAAAAGATAACGAGACTTTCGACCGAGAAGAGGATAAGGCGGGGGATCTCACACGTCCCCGAAGACCGGATCAAGAGGGGACTGATCCTCGACTTCTCAGTCATGGAAAACCTCATCCTCGGAAGCCAGGACAACACACCATTTTCCAGCAATGGGCTCACCATCGACTACGGGGTCGCCGCAAAATTCTCAGATGAAATGATTAGAGACTACTCGATTACCACAACAAACAGGAACACCCTGGCCCGAAACTTATCAGGAGGCACACAGCAGAGAGTGGTCCTAGCACGAGAATTCAGCAGGAACCCCAACCTCATTATCGCATATCAGCCATCGAGGGGACTCGACATAGGCGCAACCGAGTTCGTTAGAAGCAAACTCGTCGAGACGAGAGATAGGGGGTGCGCGGTACTACTGATATCAGCCGACCTCGACGAGATACGGGCACTGAGCGACAGGATAGCCGTGATGTACGAGGGAAAAATAGTCGCGGAGAGAAGACCAGAGGAGACGAGTGAGGAAGATCTCGGACTCCTTATGACTGGTGGGAAAACGTGACCGAAACCAACTCGAGGGACAATGTAGGCTCGTCACCGCTCAACGCTGTAAAGTCAAGCATACTCAATATCATACCTCAGATACTAGCCATCGCAATCGCGTTCATGGTGGGGGCACTCGTGCTCATCGCCACAGGGTACTCCCCCATAGACGTCTATACCGCAATGATACAAGGCGCATTTGGAGACGAATACGGCGTCGGCCAGACCCTGACGCAAGCGACACCCATAATTTTCACCGCACTCGCCTTCCTGTTTTCATTCAAATGCGGCCTATTCAACATCGGCGCTGAAGGCCAGTTCCTAATGGGCGGATTCGCCGCAGCGCTCGTAGGCATCTCTTTCAGCGAATTACCCGCCCCCATACACATACCGTTAGCGATCCTAGCAGGGGCGCTCGCCGGTGGGTTATGGGGTTTCCTCCCCGGATATCTAAAGGTCAAGTTCGGCGCACACGAGGTAATTACGACCATGATGTTCAGCTACATCGCGACCTACCTGACGAGCTACATGGTGAACTACCCCTTCAAGGCACCCGGCTGGGTAGCGCAGACAGTGCAAGTAGCCGACTCCGCACAGCTACCGCGCCTACTTCCACCAACGCAACTCTCAGCCTCGATACTAGTGGCCGTAGCCCTAGCGGGGGTAGTCTACTACATCCTGCAGAAGACGACACTCGGGTACAAAGTGCGGGCGTCTGGGCTGAACCCCTCAGCTGCTGAAAACGGCGGAATCAACGTAAAGAAGACCATGATTCTGGCCTTCATACTCAGCGGAGCCTTGGCCGGCGTAGGGGGAGCTGGGGAGATTCTCGGCGTCCACAACAGGTTCATCCAGGGATTCTCACCAGGATACGGCTTCGACGGCCTCGCCGTCGCGCTTGTGGGAGGCCTCGACCCTTTGGGGGTGCTACTCGCCGCCATACTATTCGGGGCACTTAGAAGCGGCAGCATGATGATGACAAGGGTCACCCACGTCCCCTCTGACATCGTCGTCGTACTCCAAGCGCTGGTGATCATATTCGTTGCGGCACCCAAATTAATCAGGTACTTCACGGGGAGGAGGTCGAAAACATGAACATAACGGACATAATAAGTGTCGGCCTATTCGCAGCCGCCATAAGAATGGC
>JBGPRA010000223.1:0-3355 GCA_041489375.1 Bathyarchaeia archaeon
CATGCCCAAAATATCAGAGGACGAGGTCATAGCATTCCTCCACCCGCGACTCGGGTTCCTCGACGGCGTCTGCCTCACTGGAGGTGAGCCCACAATACACAGGGAGTTACCAGCCTTCCTTGAGAGACTAAAGTCAATAGGGGGCTTAGTGAAGTTGGACACGAATGGGTCAAATCCGAGGAGACTGGCTTACATCTTACGTAGGAAACTCGTGGATTACGTCGCAATGGACGTAAAGCTGCCCCTGGAAAAGTACCAGGAAACCGTCGGCTACAGTATCTCAGTGAGTGAGCTGCTCGACAGTATTCAGTTAATCAGGAGGAGCAGTGTCGACTACGAGTTCAGGACAACTGTTGTACCAGGGTTTGTGGATGAAAAAGACCTTTTAGAAATCGCGAATACATTGAGAGGTTCGAAGAGATACATCCTTCAGGGATTCAAGCCAGGGCTTACCTTGTCTAAGGCGTGTGCCGCTACAGAACCATATAGTATAGAGATGATGAGGCGATTTAGGGATCTTGTTGCACCCTATGTGGGTGAGGCGAAGCTAAGGATCTAGCGTGTGTGAAAGTGGAGAATAAGTCCCTAGTATGCGTTGACCTAGTGGTTCTTTTGGATTATTTCAAGGGTCCTAACTGCGGTCCAGTCGACGTAATCGTCGCAGTGTGATTCGCCGCGTGCTCTAAGCTCCTCACCACGTTTCGCTCTTTCCTCAGGTGTACAGCCTGGGCAGCCTAAAAGATCGCGGCATCTTAACTCTTCCCATCGGGCTTTAAACTCCTTAATAAGCTCGAGCGTGATTTTTCGTTCGCGGAGTCTCTTCTCGTCGAAGCCCTTGGGTGATTCGTCACCTTCAGTTCCGTACAAGAGCCCTATGCTCATGACGCCTCCGAGAAGGGCCCCACAAATGTCTCCCCATCCCGCGACCCCGCCTCCAAGGTTTGAGGCGATCCTCATCATGTAGTCGTTAAATCCAGGTAGTGGATGCTTATCATTAACAATTATCATTACGCTCTCGCAGCAGTTGAACCTGAGCCCGTTCTTTACGATCATAGCTCATGATTCCGTATAGGACAGCTAAAAAGATTCAGCTAGATATAGCCGAAAAGTGTCATAATGAAAGGAGTTATTGTGACCTCTATCACGGCGGCTAAAACGAGTAGTGGGAAGACGCGTGTTAGGAAGAACCCGAGAGCAGTTCGTGCTTCGCCCCACAAGTTCCCTGATCCTTTTAAGCTGTTTAAGGCCGCGTATCCGAGGCTCACACCCATTGACATAGCAAGGAGGATGGCGGTTATCTCAAAAACACCGTGAGGTATCAGGCCAGCTACAACGTATCCTAGACCGACCGATGAGCCTAGGCTGTAAGCAATCCATCCTATGAAAAAGCCGTTAAAAACTACGAAGAATAGAGGGAGAACCCCACCTAGTAACCCTCCGAGCATGAAGAGGAGGCTCTTAATTGTGTTATTCGCGGTGACGAAACCGAATAACTCAATTAACGACATGTTCGATATGTCAGGGAATGTACCTAGCAGGTCTTGAAGCGCTGCGCCGCTCATGTTTTCTCCTAGGACGTAACCCATAGCGAGGCTGAAGGTGAATAGTAAACCACAGAGTAGGAAGATAGGAGCGAGGCTTTTCGTGTACTCGGCGTATCTGCCCAAAATGGTTCGAGTTAGTCCTCTTTGTTCGTGTTGCTGGGTGGTCAAGTGGTCTACTCTCGTTCCATCTCCTTGAGACGGGTGGCCCTGATATCTCTTTCTAGGACGGTCTTCCTGTTATCTTTCATTGCGTTATCGGCAGCAGCCTCCGCGATCTTCTGAGCGAGCTCTCCTACAACGCGCCTCATCTCCTCAGCTGCCTCCTCGCTTACTTTGAGGTTGCCGTGTTTCTTGATGAGTCTCCGCATCGGGGCAAGGGTGAACTCTTCAGCCACGTTCTGCACCTGCTTTTTATGCCTAGTAACGGGTTATTGAAGGTTCTGAGGACGGGGTAAATAATATTGGAGGGATATTGTGTTCATCGCGCGCGATGACGATTGTGAGGGGAAAGAAGAAAGCTCAGGTAGTAAGGGCAGAAGATTTTATTATTTGTATGGCAGCGACAAAGACTACCCAGTGATGTAATCACCGTATAGTGCCTCGCTGATACTGTTATTATCCGGTTTCCCCCTTAATTTGTAACATGCTCAACCTGCTCTTCGTGGAGGCTTCGCTGGAGCTTGTACCTAAACAGATTGTTCACCACCCATCAGTGACACGGAACGCGAAGAGAGAAGGGAAGAAGCCGGACGAAGTTCTCCTCGATAGGAGCCTCCACCACCACGCCATGTTGAGTCTCCCCGAAGGAGAGAAGAGGGGAAGGCCCGATATTCTTCACTTCTGCCTCCTCGAGGCGCTTGGATCGCCATTGAACAGGGCGGGGAAGCTTCGGTCGCTTGCCCACACGTTAAACAATGACCTCCTAGATTTCTCGCAGGAGCTCAGGCTGCCCCGTGACTGCTACAGGTTCAAGAGCTTGATGGAGCAGCTTTTCGTTGTAGGGCGGGTACCCCCGGGTAGTGAGCCTCCACTCATCACGCTGTCGAAAAAGAGTTTAGGAGAGGTTAGGAGAGAGATTGCGCCAAGTAGGACGATCGCCCTGACGAGCCACGGTAAGGCGATGAAATTAGTAGATTTATGCAGAGAATTATCTGTTGAGGTTAATCCCCTAATTTTCTTAGGAGCCTATCCTCACGGGGCGATGAGGGAGGAGACCTTAGCCGAGGCGGACGAAGCTGTGAGCATCCACTCTGTGGCCTTGGAGGCGTGGGTTGTGACATCTCGCCTCGTATATGAATATGAGAAGGCATCGGGGCTAGAGTAGACGCTCCACGAACTCGTTTAGGTCCAGGACGATTTCTTCACCTTTTAGCTCGCCCGATCTGTCTAAGAGGTATGCTTTTACGCCGAGGAGTTTGGGGGCGCGGTAGTCGAACTCAGGGTGATCTCCAACATGTGCGAGCTCATTGGGTTCTATTTCTATTTCATCGCAAACGCGTTGATAGAAATCGGGAGCCTTCTTGACGCTGCCGAAGTCTGAGGGGGCGGAGAAGACCCTGCTGAAGGGGTAGTCGATGCATTCGAGCTGAATCTTTAGGAATTCTCTGATGGTGTTGGAGGAGATGATGAGAGGGTATTTCTCGCCTAGGCGAGCCAAGGCTCTAGGGACGTCTGGGTAGACGTTGCACTCACTCTTACGTCGTTTAGGGAGATCTCGCCAATAGTGGGGTAGACCGAGGCGTTTCCACCAGTAACCGACATCGTACCACTCGGGCTGCCCCTCTCCAACCTCAGCATACTCGCTGAGGACG
>JBGPRA010000224.1:0-3355 GCA_041489375.1 Bathyarchaeia archaeon
GTACATGCCCTTCAAGTGCAACTACTGCGGGGGCTACTTCTGCGAGCAGCACAGGCTACCCGAGTTCCACGATTGTAAGGGTAAGTATGACCAAACTAAGCCGAACACTGTACAGGTAGGGGAATATTCCTCATCAGGTGGGTTCTATGGCAATTACTCGACGAGCAGAATTATACGACCATTCTGGTTTAGCAGAAAAGAGCTGAGGGACCTCGCCATAGGGCTCCTCATCATCGTTACACTCCCTTTCATCAAAGTATGGAGTTACTTCTTTACCCAACCCCAATTCGTCGTGGGAATTGTTACGATTCTGGCACTAGCATTCATCCTACACGAATTAGCTCACAAGTTCGCGGCACAGCGGCTCGGAATGTGGGCTGAGTTCCGGCTAAGCACGACCGGACTGTTATTCACCTTCCTATCGTTTATCCTAATGCAGGGCGGGCTGCCTCTGATGATTGTTGCCCCAGGGGCTGTGATGATAAAAGGTCTCTTGAACTGGAATGATTATGGGAAGATATCGATAGCCGGACCAGCGACTAACATAGCTCAGGCCCTGATCTACCTATTCATCTTCTTCGTATCTCCAAACGACCTCGCCTTCTACGGTATCGAGATAAATGCCTTCCTCGCTCTCTTCAACCTCATCCCCTTCGGCGTCTTTGACGGGATGAAGATATATAAGTGGGATAAGAGGATCTGGGCAGCTGCCACCATCATTGGTGGCCTTCTCGTGCTCTTAACGATAACAGGGCTCCTTATCTACTGGTTATGACAATCCTCCCCCGTATGATCGTCATCCCCGGCCCCTCATCACTCGGACTCGGTTGGAGGATCGCCGAGACACTTGGCTTGGAGCCAAATCCAGTTGAGCATCGCATCTTCCCCGATGGGGAGAGTTATATCAGGTTGACCAAGCCCGTTGCCGGCGAGAAGGTTGTGATAGTGCAAACGACGGCTCCGAATCCTGATTCGAAACTCATGCAGCTCCTATTCATAGCAAAGACTGCGAAGGACTTCGGGGCGAAAAGTATTGCCGCTGTTGTCCCCTACCTCGCATATGCTCGACAAGATAAAAGATTCCTCGATATGGAAGCACTGAGCCTTGACGTCATTTTAAGCCTCCTTGAGGTCTCAGGAGTCACCGACCTCGTAGTCGTCAACATACACAACGAAACCTCGATTCGAGCCATAGATGCGAAGCACGGTGTCAAGGTACACAACCTCTCAGCAGTCCCCCTGCTCGCGGACTATTTGAAGAAGGAGGGCTTTGACAAGGCTTACAGCCTTTCCCCGGATAAGGGTGCAATCTACATCGTAGAGGCAGCAGCTAAGATCCTTGGAGGCGGTTACAACTTCTTCGAGAAGACACGCGACAAGAAGACAGGCGAGATCAAGATGGGAATCAAGGATCTTGACATCGCCGGTCACCGGGCAGTTGTTTTTGATGATATGATTAGTACTGGTGGAACTATGGCTAAGGCTGTTGAGGCTCTTGTAGACCAAGGCGCGGAGAGAGTAGCGGCATCCTGTACTCATGTACTCTACATGCCCGGCGCGGAGGAGAAGATCAGGAAAGCCGGAGCTGACCCAATCATCTCTACAGACACAATTGAGACTCCTTTCAGCAAGGTGACAGTTGCAGGCCTCATTGCCGATAAACTGAAAGAAATAATCTAATTTTTCCCAACTCCTTTATACTACTCATCTTGTCTTCATGAGACGAAGACCATGATCAGCTCTAAACTCAGGATCAAGGTCCAGTCCGTCAAGTCGGTGAAGGACATGGAGGGACGGGAGTGCTTCCAGATAGACTTCGTAGAAGTAAGACAACGCCCACCGGTGATGATGATGACTAACCCTGACGTCCCCGAGGAGATAGGGCAGATGGTAGTGCAGGTCACTAAGAGTTTCCAGAGTGTTATCCCTGGCATGGGGAAGGACTACGAGCAGATGAAGCTCACCCTTATTCTGACTGGTGAAGAGTTAGAAAGTTTCAGACTCAAGCCCTACCCGAATATGCTATACGAGCTATCGATAACGGACGGGGCCCTTAATTTCGCGGAGGTCTAGTCGGGGAACGGGTTAAATTCGGCCTCAACCGATCCTCATCAAGTGAACCCACTTGTCAATTTTAGATCTCCATTATGCTGACTGGGACCAGGAGGTTGTATCATCAAATACGCCAGTAGTCGTCGAGTTCTGGCACCAGTCATGTCCCCTCTGCAAGAAGATCGAGTCCACCGTCATAGGGCTCCCTGCTAAACTTGGAGAAAGGGCAAAGCTGGTTCGCCTTAATGTTATGGATAGTAGGGAGAATCGCCGACTCGCTATTGATAAGGGCGTCGTAGGTACTCCAACATTCAAGGTCTACTGCGGGGGCGTTGAGGTAGGGGAGATAGTGGGGCTGGAGACAACCGAGAACCTTTTGGGTACAATCGAGAATCTCCTCAAGAACTGTGCCTGAGGGTTGGCTTTATGTACGATGTCATAATTCTGGGCGCCGGCCCCGCTGGACTGACCTCGGCACTCTACGCTGCTCGAGGTAAATTAAAGTCACTCGTCATTACGGGCCCTATGGTTGGGGGGCAGATCGCCTTAACATATCAGATCGACAATTATCCCGGCTTCTTTGAAGGCTTGACTGGCCCCGAGCTCTCTGACCGGTTCAAGGCCCACGCCGAGAAGTTTGGCGCGGAGTTCATTGAGGCTGAGGCTACAAAAATGGACCTCGCGTCGAACCCCTACAAGGTCTGGGTAGGAGATCGCGTGTTTGATACATCTTCCTTAATCGTGGCGACTGGGATGACCCATAGAGGGCTCGGCGTACCCGGCGAGGATCGCCTCATGGGGCGAGGTGTATTCGTTTGTGCTACGTGCGACGCCGTGTTGTATGAGGACCGGAAGGTAGTCGTAGTAGGTGGGGGCGACTCCGCACTGCAGGAGGCTTTAGACCTCGCCAAATTCGCCTCAGAGGTTACTATAGTACATAGAAGAGAGGAGCTACGCGCCTGCAGATGCCTCACAGACAGGGCACTTAGTGAACCCAAGATTAAATTCCTCTACAGCACCGTAGTTGAAGAGATATTAGGCGAGAAGCGGGTACAAGGTGTCCGACTTCGGGACTTAAAAACTAGGGAGTTAAAGGTCATGGATACTGACGGTATTCTCCTTGCGATAGGCTGGAACCCAAATACAGGAATACTCCATGGGGAACTCGAAATGAATGACTCTGGCTATCCCAAGACCGAAGGCGTTAAAACATCCAAGCCCGGTGTCTTCGTGGCAGGAGACCTCATCGACAGGAACTATCGTCAAGTCGTAACTAGCTGTGGTAGCGGCTGCGCTGCAGCCA
>JBGPRA010000225.1:0-3323 GCA_041489375.1 Bathyarchaeia archaeon
AGGGCGCGGAGAGCAAGGCCTTCCAGATGCGGCAGTGGAGCGTAGGACGGGACCCACAAGCCAGCTTCGCCGACGACCAGCAGGCCATGGAGAACGCCAAGACTGTCATCAAAGAGGTCAACTCCGAGTTCAAGAAGATGTTCGGCCGCGGCTACGGCAATGGACTCGTCGAGGAGTACAAGACCAAGGACGTCGACGCTGTAATCGTCGCAGCTGGCACAATCGCGAGCACGGCGCGCGTCGCTGTCGACAAGCTTCAAGCCGATGGGAAGAAGGTTGGCCTCGTAAGGCTTAAGACCTTCAAGCCCTTCCCGGCAGAGGAGTTCCAGCGCATCGGCCCCAAGGTTAAGACGATGGGGATAATCGACCGCAACATAAGTATCGGCTCCGGTGGCTGGACATTCGGAGAGATCAGGAACGCCATGTACGATATCGAGGAGAGACCCAAGACGCTTCAGTTCCATGCTGGTCTAAACGGAAAAGAGGTCCGCGTTCAGGACATAGTCAAGATCGGTGAGAAGACCTTCAAGGCCGCGAGTGGCACGAAGGTCTCCCCACTGGTGGAGTGGGTATAAGGAGGAAAATGAAATGAGTAAACCAGTTCCACTCGTGAAGCTAGACGAGAAAGAGTACATACAGGCAGCGAACCAATCCTGCCAGGGCTGCACCGGCGCTTCAGTTGCGAGGATAGTCGGTAAGGTCCTGAAGGACAAGATGGTTCGCCAGGAAGTTGCCTGCTGTGGCCCCGCTTTCGGTAACCTCGAGCAGCCGAGCATCTACGGAGAAGTCTTCGAGGGCGCCGGCGCCATGTCGACAGGTCTCAGCCGCGCCTTTAAGAGGCTGGGGCGCGAGGACGCCGTAGTCACAGCAATCGTTGGTGACGGAGGCACGACTGACATCGGATTCCAAGGCCTCTCTGGCGCAGCCGAGCGCAACGAGAACGTACTATGGGTCTGCTACGACAACGAGGCCTACATGAATACGGGTGGCCAGCGCAGCAGCGCCACAACGAAGTACGCGGAGACTACGACGACCCCGGTCGGAGAATTCAGCCGAGGCAAGAAGGAGCGGAAGAAGAACGTCGCTGCTATGGTCGCCCTCCACAGAGTCCCTTATATGGCTACTGCTAGCATCGCCTTCCCCGAAGACTTCATCGGAAAACTTGAGTACGCAAAGAATGTGAAGGGTTTCCGCTTCATCCAGATCTCTGCCCCCTGCCCTACGGGATGGAGGTTTGAACCTCAGTACGCGGTCAAGATTGGGAAGGAGATGGTCCTGAGCGGTATGTGGCCCCTCTATGAGGTCATCGATGGTGAAAAGTTCCGTATCACCTATAAGCCGAAGGAGCTAAAGGCGGTGAAGGATGTCCTTAAGATGCAGGGCAGGTTCCGCCACATCACTGAGGACGAGGTAAAGGAGATCCAGGACGACGTCACTACCTATTGGGCTCGCCTCGTCGCAAAGGACGGTAAGGAATTCTTTTAGAAATAAGCATCTAAGTTCATTTTTTAACTAAAGTTTCGGTTCGAGTGTAAGACTGACCAGTTCATCACTTGTGAACGCAACGTCAATCGAGTTGATATTATGATCTTATCAATTCCTGCGCGGCTAGTTGGTCGCTTTAAGGCCTCTTAGTTCTCTGCCATACCTGCATGCCTTCTGGCATGTGGTACACATTACATACGTATTGGGTGTTAACTTGGGGCTGTGCCTTCCCCATAGCTCACTGTATTCAGGTGACGCTCTTTGAGCCCAGGTTAACCCTAGGAGGCACTTATCGGGATCCAGCTTGTATGGTGTGAGTGCTCCAACTGGGCAAGCCTTTATACAGTCTTCACAGGCTCCGCAAAGATCCTCCGTGAAGGGCTTATCAGGCATAAGAACGGCGTTGGTAAGTATGCTTCTAAGCCTGAACCATGAGCCATAGCTTGGGTTTATGATCAAGGTATTTTTACCAAAGTTACCAAATCCTGCCAACTGAGCCATTTGCTTCTTGGAGAGAAGCCAATCGTCCTCGAGAAGAGCGTTATACCCCTGCCTCTGGAGGAAGCGCAGGATCCTTCGGGCGTAGAGTCGACCTCTCCATTCCTCAGGGTACTCGTAGTGATCCCTCACCTTGAGCATGATCTCGAATACGTCGTCCCACACCCTCGCACCGAGTATTATCACGCTCTTAATGTCTGCCATGTAGTCGATTGTCTTTTTTGTGTAGGCTCTGTAGTCCCTATGCCCTATCCAGAAGCTAGGTACCGCGTCTAAATCCGCTGGTGATACTATGCCTACTAGATCAAATCCATAATCTACAGCTCTTTTCTTTACCTCTTCAGTCAGATTCTGAGCTTGAGAATCGGCGTTACTTGACACTTCAAGGTTGGATGGTTTTATCGTATTAAAGATTTACGCGCTCGATCTTAGCTATTCCAGTCTAGGTCTACATTGCACAAATAAATGGGCACGCGCAGGGAGTAGGAGGCATGGAAGAGGTAAGAGAAAATTTTAAAATTTGATTAAAATTAATGCTACTGAGAGGTCATGTCGAAAGCCAAGACCGTCATTCGCACATTCAGCATAAGGAAAGAATTAATTGAGGCATTAGAGAAGGAGGCGCATGGCAGAGGTATCTCAACCAGCGCATTGCTGAATCAAACAATTGATAGAAGCGTTCATCAAGTTTGGCCGTCCGAAAAAACCGGGGTATTATCACTTGCTCGCGACATAGTTAGAGGTTTCCTGGATCATATGTCTGTGGAGGATGTGGTGAAGGTTGGCGTGTTGTCAGCTCAGGAACACAAAGGCAGGGCATTGATTCTGTATGGTACCGAGCAGAGACTGGAATCTGTCCTTGAGATGCTGAATAAAATCACAGGGCCGTATTTTCGATGGTTCGTGTTCACTCATACGGTTAGCGGTAGGGACCACAGGATTCTCCTTAATCATGACATAAGTCAAAAGTGGAGCATTTTCCTCGAGGCGTATATGAAGAGCTTTTTCTTGGAGTTGCTCGACATTCCCATAAAGTCTAGTTTTACGGATAATGCGGTTGTGCTTGAGTTTAAGGCATGACCTTCATGTCCCCGCATATTGAGGCATAAGTACGCGAAACACGTGTTGCTAGAGGTGCGCGATAGTAACTTGAGTTAAGTGTCAAGCG
This sequence comes from Bathyarchaeia archaeon, assembly GCA_041489375.1. GTDB lineage: Archaea > Thermoproteota > Bathyarchaeia > TCS64 > TCS64 > UBA8941. The sequence continues at coordinate 3,152 of JBGPRA010000225.1, forward strand.
TACGCTATCTTCTAATCTCCCCTTAAATTACTTTTTTTCTATATTTATCACGATCAAACTGTATTTACTTTTCCCCATCTTTTCTGCCGGGAATTTTTACCTGTAACTATTATTCTCTATACCAACATAAACAATATATGTAGTCATTAGAATAAATACTGATTCCTCTTGC
>JBGPRA010000226.1:0-3290 GCA_041489375.1 Bathyarchaeia archaeon
TACAGTCACGGTCGATAAAAACAAATGTGATGGGGAGGGCACGTGTGTGGACGTTTGCCCTATGAACGTCTACGATATGGTCGGTGGTAAATCCGAGCCCACACGAGCAGCCGACTGCATCGCATGCATGGCGTGCGTAAATAGCTGCCCCACGCAGGCTATAACCGTAGAGCCTTAAAAAGCATCAAACGGATACCCTTTTTACTTCTAGTTTTTAGCGCATCCTTACTGAGATGGCCCTGACTATGTCAGCGGTGTTTTCACACCAATCAGCCACCGTCTCTAAGGCGTCTAGGAACTCGTTTAGAAGGATGACGGAGCCTATCGTCCAGCCCTTAAAGTCGAAGTCCGCTAGGATCTTCCTAGCTTGACTATAGAGTTCATCAGTATCCTCTTCGAGGAGCTCGACCTTGTTGGCGAGATTCAAGGCCTCCTTCGGGTTCTTCGACATGTTTTTTAGGCATTCAGTAAGGACAACAACACAGTCTGCATCGGCTTTAACCATGTTAAGAGCTGCCTGCTTCATCTCCTCCGACGCTTTATCGAGCTGAATTACGTTAAGTATGCGCCCTGCTTCCTTGCTCCAGTCGGCGATCCAATCGACGGCTCGCACGAGCTCCATTAGATCGTCCCTCTCCTCTGGGAACATTTCGCTCTTCGTTAAGGCGTCAACCATCTGCCTCCTGAGCTCGTCTGCCTCCATCTCCATGCGGCTCAGGTCCATGTAATGAGAAGCGCAAGCATCGCGATCACACTTAGCCGCCGCATCAACCATATTGTATAGTTCCCTAACTGCGTTCAGGGTTAGCTCAAGATGCTTCTCAGCCATGTCTAGGACGTCTTCCCCGCGATTAGGGGCGAACCAACCGAAGAGTTTCTTTGACAACCCGTACCACTATCCTATTATCGTTCAGTTTATCAATCTTTCATCCTAAATCATCGATATAAAGCGTAGAATAGGATTATGGCAGCAGGAATGATGTGGAAGACCGCGGTCACTAAGAGGGTTAACCTCGGTGAAGCAGCGACACTGTCAGCTGCAACTTTTACGATCCTACTAAATGGCTTCATTAAAGGGAAGATTACCTTTTAGTGCAGAGAATCAAAGTGTTCACGCCCGCCTTCTTTAGCATAACGTGAAGCAGACTCAGAGGCAACCCAACTACGTTGTAGAAACAACCGTCAACCTTCTCAATTATAACCGCTCCTACTCCCTGAGCAGCATATGCTCCCGCTTTATCCATAGGCTCGTCAGTCGCGACATATGCCTCAATCTCCTCTTCGCTAAGCTTCTTCATTGAGACCATCGTTTCCTCTGTTCTAATATCCATCAGGTTCCCATTTTTCTCAATAAGGGCGATTGCAGAGACGACTTTGTGCATCCGACCTCCGAGGGTTCGCAGCATATCCTTTGCTTCGTCTCTGCTATTCGGCTTCTCAAGGATCTTTCCATCCAATACAACGATCGTGTCAGCGGCAACAATCAGTCTATCTGGGTACTTTTTAGCCACAGTCTTAGCCTTGCAGAGAGCGTGGTCTCTGACACGTGTTATAGGATCCTGGGAGATACTGTTCTCAGCGTCGCCAGGATCGGCGACGTCGAATTCGATGCCTAACTGCTTTAGGAGACCCACTCTGCGTGGAGATGTAGAGGCGAGTACTAGCATTTGACGGTTCAAACTTTTTCACCCTCAGCGTTTTATTGTGGCTCGAGGCTTCACTAACGTAGGGAGACCCCTGGGTATAAGAATGGTGAACGGGATGGAGAAGATATATTATACAGGCTTGGAGACGCCCTTGGGTACAATGTGGGCGGCGACCTCGAAAAAAGGGTTAGTCCAGTTCCATATATCGGGTAATAAGGAGGACTTCATTAGGGAGTTGAAGACCCGTATCAAGGCCGAATATGTGGAAGACCCAAGTAAGTTCAATGAACTGAAGTCCCAGCTTGACCGCTACTTCAAGGGTGAGAAGCTTATCTTCGAGGTGCCCTTCGACATGCGTGGAACGCCCTTCCAAGTGGCTGTCTGGAAGGCCATATACTCTATACCATATGGAAAGCTTACGAGCTACGGGGGCATAGCTAAACATATTGGGCGCCCCAAAGCGGTGCGCGCCGTCGGTAACGCCGTCGGGGATAACCCGATGGGGCTCGTTGTGCCCTGTCACAGAGTTGTGTCTTCTAACGGCGGAATCGGTGGCTTCGGAGGTGGCCTAGAGTGGAAGAGAAAGTTACTCGCACAGGAGGGGATTCTCGGCTCCTCTCGTGGCAAGCCTGAGACCGGCGTCGACCTCCGCCAGTTCTTCAAGTGACCGCTAGTATTTTCTTTCTAGAGACGTTATCTTTCCATATGACTCCCAAGAGGATTGCGCTGGGTACTTTTAGCCACGAGACCAACGTGTTATCAAACATTAAAACGGATCTCTCCGAGTTCCGTAAGAGGCATCTATTCCACGGTGATGAGATACCAATCCACTTCAGGGGGACTAAGACCGCGGCTGGTGGCCTGATAGATGGTTGTGAGATGAACAGTTTCGAGTTCTTTGAGACGGTTCACGCCTCGGCAACACCTAGCGGCAAAATCACTGAGGAGGCGTATGAGCATATCCTCGGCTCATTGCTAGATGGTATAAAAGCAGCAAAAACCTACGATGGAGTCGCACTTCATCTCCACGGAGCGGCCGTAGCTGAGGGGCACGATGACGTCGAGGGAGACGTTCTTGGCGAAGTTCGTAGGTTAATAGGGAAGAAGCCTCTCGTTGCGAGCTTCGATCTACACGCTAACTATACGGAGAAGATGGTCAGGGAAGCCGACATCCTTGTCGGCTACGACACATATCCACACATCGACGAGTATGAGCGAGCTGTCGAGTCTGTAGAACTCCTAGCCAAGATCATGGATGGTCAGCTTAAGCCAACCCGCGCCCTTCGTCAGCCACCGATGCTTCCTGCTCTTCAGGCCCAGTTCACAGGCAGATACCCGATGACGAAGCTGATCGAAGAAGCTCACAAAATGGAGCAGATCCCAGATGTCACTGCTGTAATAGTTGCCGCAGGTTTTCCATGGAGCGACATAAAGGAGGCTGGTATGAGCTTCATCGTCATCACAAATGGCAACCAGAAGCTCGCGGATACCCTCGCAGAGGAGCTGAGCGATCTTGCTTGGAGCATCCGTAGAGACTTCCTCGTCAAACCGGTGCCAATCAGAGAAGCGCTAAGGCACGTTAAAACCGCAAAAGAGGGGCCCATAGTCCTCGCGGACATCGGGGACAACCCAGGCGGGGGAACA
>JBGPRA010000227.1:0-3231 GCA_041489375.1 Bathyarchaeia archaeon
AAAGCTCCTCTTCCCATTTCTAAGCTCATCAAGATACTCATCGGCATATCCCAAATCTTTCCCCATAGATTTGAAGAAGACTTGAAGTCCAGAAGTGTAGTTTTGCTTTGTTGCACTTCTACAATAGTCTTCATCCAAATACTTCAAATTATTTTGTGATATTGTTTCCATCTTATATTCTATATTTAATAATGCGTCTAAGAAAATATATAGTTATCTATATAATTCTTTTAAAAAAAAATTAGTAGGTATTTGCGCTTTTAGACTTATTCGAAACCCTAATCACCCCAATGAATGGATGAATGATCGTATGGGCAGGCCAGTCCAGAGGGACAAGGAGAAGAAGGTCGAAGACATCAAGCAGGCCTTTATACAGTTAATAACAGCGAACGGTTACGAAGCGGTCACCATCAGGCAGATCGCCAGAAAGGTCAATGTGAGTGTTGGGTTAATCTACCACTACTTCCCGGGGGGTAAATCCTCTATAGCGGCGTCGATCTACGAGGAGAGTTTCCAGAAAACAATAATCCCCTACACCCTCGTTAACGACCCAGAGGCCATAGAAAATGTTTGTAGGACCCACCTAGACAACCATCGGAAACACATAGCCCTCTACAAGGCGTTCGACCTGGCCCTCCTCGCCAACCGCGACGCCTGGAGTGGGCTGAAATCCGATAGGTACGACATGTTCAGGCAGTACGCCAGGGAATGCGGCATACCATCGTACAGGATCGAGGCGTGGCTCCTCGCATGCAGCACAGTGGACGCGCTTATACACCGCCACCTTACCATGGAGAAGCTAAGCGACTCGGAGGCCGAGTTCATCCGCCTCATCCGGGTCGTCTACACGTCTATACTCAGGGAAATGTGAGCTACTTATTGAACATCATATAATAACTGTCGGTTTCCGACAAGTGTTATATGATCTCCGAAGTAGACGGGAAAATCAGCAGCTGATTCATCCGGTGACTGAAAATGAAGATGGTGCAGAGGCTTGAGGTCATAGAGTGCAGCGGGACTCCCTACGAGGTCGGTAGGCAGTATGGGGAGGCGGCCAAGGGTAACATAGTAAGGTCGATCGATACCCTCGTGGCACGCGTTGCCGCAGGTGACAATGCTACAAAGGAGGATATTATCCTAAACACCAGGAAGTATCTCCCAGTTGTCGAGAAGTTCGACCCCGAGCTGATTCAGCAGCTCAAGGGGCAGGCGGAAGGCTCGGGAGTCACCTTCGACGAGGTGTTCGCCTTGAGGTGCTGGTTCGAGCTGCGCTTCTACTACAAGCACCTGACGACGCTCTGCACATCCTTCGCGGTGACGGGGAAGGCGACGCGGGACGGTAAGGCGATCGTGGGGCAGAACTTCGACGTCCTCCCAGGTGTGTCTCTGGACATGGTTAGGATCAAGAGAAAAGACGGGTCCAAGGAGCTATCCCTAGTCTTCTGGGGCGGGGGAGAGTTGACGCTGACTTCTGCTGGGCTGGGGATCGTACTGAATGTCGTACTGAGCCCGACGAAGGAGCAGCGTCTGAACGTCCCCTGCTGCTGTCTGATGCCTAAGGTGATGAGGCAGAAGAGGATAGGGGACGCCCTGAGCGTTCTCTGCACCCACGGGCGGAGCATGCTACACTACATGCTCGCCAGCGCCGAGGGTGACATCTTCAGCATAGAGACGCATCCAACCAGCTTTAATGTCGAACAACCCCACAATGATGTTCTCGTGCATGGTAACCACTACGTCGATGCGAGGTTCAAGATGGGTGACAACGCGATCCCGGAGGTCAGGGGGAGCACCTACGTCCGGACCCAGAGGTTGAACAGGCTCATTGAGCGTGACTACGGGGATCTCACGCCCCAGAGGATGATGGAGTTTATGTCAGACCACAATAACTACCCGCACGCCATCTGCGGGCACCCGAATGAGGAGATGCCTCTCTACGCCAGATCAATGACGGTTTCCTCCGTGATAATAGTGCCCGAGGACAAGGTGATGTACGCGACGTGTGGGCCCCCCTGCGAGTACGAGTTCAGCGAGTACAGGCTCTAGGATCCGTATGGTGGTTGAATGACTGAGTCGAAGTATGGGAAATATATTATAGACACGCCCCGTGTGCAGCGGCTCGCCCACGGTGTCCTACCCGAGGGCCAGAGGGTTAAGGGGAGGACGATGAGCCACACCTACATCGAGGATTCCTTGATCAAGGGGGTCCCGCAGCACGTCTTCATCTCCGGGATACACACCATCCCAGACCCCAATCCATGGCTCGAGTTCCACTCTCACCCCCACGACGAGATTATACTCTTCATGGGCACAAATCCCCACGATATACAACACCTTGGGGCTGAGATAGAGATCAAGTTGGGCGACGAGGAGGAGAGCCACGTCATAAACAAGACGTCGGGCATCTATATCCCACGTGGCCTGAAGCACATATTCATCTATAAGAAGGTCGACGAGCCCCACTTCCTCGTAGGGATCTCGATGAGCGGAGAGTACAAGTGACCATTTCCCCAGTTCATAGTTTTATTTTGGGTATAATACAGCGAGCATGAAGGCTCTCATCATGTTTAAATAAAGGATGTACTGAGGAGACGAGGATGCTCTCACCTGTAATTATTGGGATATTAATACAGATGGGGGTTGTCATCCTCCTCTCAGTGGGCTTCACATTCACATACATGGTTGAAAAGTTCCCGAACTTCGCCCACACAGCCATCGCCACAGTTGGGACAATAGTAACGTTCACCTTGGTTAGGATCTATGGTTTTAACCCATACCAAACTTGGCCAATATCAGCACTCGCTTGTGGTCTCTTAGGATTAGGCTTATACATCTTGGTGGTCCGCCCCATCAAGGCAACCGGGGCGAGAGAGATCACTCTCACATTCGCTCTGTTCGCGGTCGCAATAATCATTGGCTCCATGATATCTATCTACAGTTACTGGTTCCTCTACAGCCAAGATTACCCCACCGCGGGGTTCTCGGTACAAAGATTCGACTTTAAATGGGCAGGTTATCCAGGCGTGCTCTTAGTCACACCACCCACGATCGTGATTGTTGTTGCTTTACTCTACTTCTTTCTGACGCGGGTCAAATACGGTATCGCTCTACGGGCTGTGGCTGAAGATGAAGCTTTGGCGTCGAGTGTAGGTGTCAATATTTTTACCGTACATGTTCTGAGTTGGTTTTTAACAGGTGCCCTTGCGGGTCTCGCTGGTGCCATTATACCTC
>JBGPRA010000228.1:0-3208 GCA_041489375.1 Bathyarchaeia archaeon
ATGCGAATCCACGTGCTATGTAAATGGCCTAGAGGATCTCTTAAAGTGGAAGGGAGCGGACTACACTGATTTTCTCCTCTCCATCGTCTGGGGCATGGCTGGTTTCACTTATCTCCGCTTCAAACGGGTGGATCCACCCTGCATGGTTTACTGGGGGAGCAATCCCAAGTACCTGATGAAGGATCTTGGCAGCATCATTGGATTCAAGGAAACCGTGATCGAAGGCAAGACTTTCAGAAACATGTTTCTAAGGCTGAAAGCGTTCTTGGACAACGGACAGCCTGTGGTCGCTGGAGCCCTTGACATGTATTACCTAAATTATTACCCGGAGCTCTACAGGAAACTCCATGTTCCCATCCACTACGTCCTCGTTGTTGGGTATGATGATGCGGAAAAGGTTCTCTTCGTGCATGATTGCAGCCATGGGGGTATCCAGAGAATATCTTACGACGAGTTTGAAAAATCGTTTAACATCAATGTACCTGGAATGAGTAAAAAGAATACCATAAGAGCGTTCACACTCCCCCATGAGGTACCGTCTGAGTTTGAGGTTGCGAAGAATGGGTTTTCCTACAAGGCTGAGCGGTTTCTACATCCTCCCGTTAAGCTTTTTGGTATTCCAGCCATGCGTAAACTGGCTGAGGAAATCGTTGACTGGGCGCGCGCGCATAGACGGGTTTACTCAACCACAGGGTTGACCGTTTTGAGGAATAGGCGATACGCCGTGCTTTTTGTCTTAGTCTTGTTCTCGTGCTCCTTGGTTTGGCTCTGGTCGGTAACCCACCCAGCAGCCCCAACCCCAGAGGAGCCTAGTATTAAGCCCGTTTTGGCCACCCTCGGAATCATCAGTGATAGTCTGGACATGAAGCAGCACTTCGACTACATAGCCAACACGACTCTAACCGAGGCAAACGCTTACGCCGCCTCGCAGGATTCGCATATAAGGTTCACCTACTGTTCAGAGCAAGCCGATAATATCTACGGCTTAGAAGCCGTGGGGAAGATGAAGAAAGAAGTCGGGGTCAATATCTTCCTCGGGTTCGACTACAGTGAGGCGATGTGCGCATCGCTGAGCTACGCCAACAGCGCGCACTTGATCCTCATGGGCGTACCTCTTATTCACCACTCAAGCACCGCCCTCCCCAACGACGTCATGTTCAGGATCGCACCCAACCTCAGACAGGTCCATGACGTCGTCGTCAGCCTAGTGGAAAGGATCGGGTTTGACGGGGTCCTAGTAATCTGGAGGGGGGACAGCTGGGGCGACGGCGTCGAATACTCCTTGAGTGAGGTCCTCGGCGAGGACAGTATCAGAACAGTCAGGTACGACAAGACCACCGTAAACTACACTGAGACCATCGAGCTAGCCGCATCTGAGCTGCGAAGCCTCAACGAGAGGTTCGGCTCAGAACACACGGCGGTGCTCCTAGTTTGTACAGGTGAGGGCCAGACCATTCTCAGCGAGGCTGGGAGGAGGGAGGGACTCCTGGAGGTGCCATGGATAGTACTCGAGGAGTCGGTTGATCCATATTCTGTTGAGGGAGACCTGCCCGACATATCGGGGGTAGCGTCCGCTGACGTGGCTAAGGCCAAGCTCATCAGCGTCAAGATAGCACCCCTCACAAGTAACGATAATTTCACCAGACTCCAGTCGAGATACGTCGCGACTAGGCCACCAGCAGAGGACAAGCCTTTCGGCGTCATGGAGGCTTCATTCTACGACTCGGTGTGGGTGGCGTGCCTCTCGGTCCTGAAGGCGAACACGACCGACGCCAACATCCTGAAGGAAATGATACCGACGATTGTGCAGGAGTACACTGGTGCGTCAGGGAATGTAGTACTGGACGTTAACGGTGATCGGACTGTGGACTACGATGTTTATCAGGCATCGGATGTTGGTGGCACAGTTGACTGGGTTAAGATTGGGAGATACGGGGCCGTTACTGGTCAAATGATCCTGGATGTAAAGTTGCCCTAAACTCGCTCTCGGGCAAGCGAATCAACTCGTACGCGATATCTCCGAGTGTTTAATTAAGTAATTTATTATACTAATTTTGGAAATAGCTTACTAGCATAACATTGTCAAAGATTCTGAAGCTAACCCTGGTCAGATTTACATTAATATACTTACCAATAATAGTCGGACTCATCTTCACAGCAACTGGATTAACCTACTATCTAGATGCATCACGGACATACCCGAGCCAAAAGCTACCCAAATTCGGCATCATCAACCTAGCATCAGAAGAATTCAGTCCCACAGACATGATGAGGGTAACAATCCATCAAATCTCAACACAGGAGAACTACGTTGATACAAGTGTTAGCCTAGTTCTCGAAGCTAAAGAAAAGGAGGTCAAGACATTCGCCCTTCAGGTTCCGCACCGAGTCGAAAACGCCTACGCGAAAATTGCTTACACAGATGCGGAGAAAACGGACATTTTCTACGATGCAGGAGATGCTAAGGTAGAATGGAAACCTGAAAGCGATGTCTCTATCATATCCTATGACTTTCTCCCCAAACCAGTAACATCTTGGTATAGCGTGGAGATAGGGTTTCGATGGTTCGACGTAGTCACGAGGACTAGATTCTCCTCTTACGAGTTCATGGTGCCGTTCTCTCGAACTAATGAAATCGCCGTTGATGCCTCATCTGGCTTAAGGTCTATCAGGGAAAAGGCCACGGTTATGCTTACCGTTTATCTTCCGGCTGATACTCGCCTCATTGACTCGATACCTCAGCCTAGTGAGGAGGTGATTGACTGGCAGGATTCTGACGTTGGATTCAGGTCTTTGGTATTCGTCGATGATGTGGACTTTGGGATGACTCCGGGTTGGCCTAATCTTCCTTCTTTTAGGATTGCCTTTGAGGTTCCTGAATTGAGTGAGAGATATAATCGGCTTGTCTTTGATTCTGGGCTTTTTCTCGGAATTGGACTTCAGTTCCTGCTTGCTGGTATTTTCGATGCTATCAAATTGAGGGATAATAAGTAGTCCGGATCTCGTGACAAATCAGCTCGACATGCATAATGAGAGATGGTCTCTGCTTCGTGCGTAAGAAGGCTGGGGGTCAATCTTTTAAAGACCAAGCAATGAGAATAAATTAAATGGCTGATATAGAGAGTGAATCACTAGGGAGAAGATTCTCCAAGCTATTCCTTAATTATTTTGAAAAAAATAAAAAGAACATTAACATTCAATCAGAAAC
>JBGPRA010000229.1:0-3185 GCA_041489375.1 Bathyarchaeia archaeon
AAACAGGTCAGGGCAACATTCTATGATGCATCCTATCTCTACACTGCAAAGCGGATGAATCTAACACTATTAACAGAGGATATGAGAATGGCTGCAAACGCGAGAACCATTGGGGTAGAGACACGTAGGCTAATCAGAAATCCTGATGGGTAGCCGCGCGGGTAGCTTGTGCTGTTCCCTGATTCGGTAGTATAGTTGATGCTGTAGCCTGTATTTGTTAAAGGTCTTAGATTCGATGGCTATCTTGGAGATGTCATCGCAGGCTGCGCGCGCGATGGCTTCTGTATTACAGGCGCTGGCTCGTTTATCTGCAAAGGAATTTTTACAGGTGCCACCGAGACTACGGGGTCTGCCAGCCTAGCTTTCTTTGCGCGCGCGCATCGTAAAGAACCGCGCGCTCGCCCCTCCCCAAGAAGGCCTCCGACGAACCCGCTCACACGCTTTCGTGTTGGCTGGGTGGCGGGGAACATAGCGAAACTGTGGCGCGTACGAAATCTATTTATTCCCTGGTATGAAAGTTATACTGAATAGAAATGGAAGAGGAACCAGAAATCGCCGTAGTTGGGACGAAAGGCCAAATAGTAATACCCCAGCAAATCCGGGACGACCTGAGAATAAAACCGAAGACCAAGTTAGCATTGTACAGAAGAGGGGACAAGATAGTGGTAACGAAGCTAGAGATCCCGCCGCTTAGCGAGGACCTCAAAGAATTTCTCAGTGACGTGGATCAGAGCCGCAAAGGAATAAGGCGGCCAACCGAGCGGAAGATAATAGAAGAAATCCAGGCATACAGGACAGAGAAGAATATTCAGAAAGGCGGATGAGATCATGCGAGTCGTCCTCGACTCGAACGTTCTAGTCTCCGCTTTAGTCGGCCACAGCCTACCAAGGCGTCTATTATTCCAGTTGCTCAAAGGACATGTGATACTCTCCTCGATACAGATGCTAGCCGAGCTTGAGGAAGTCCTCTTAAGAAAGAAGTTCGAGCTCACCAGAGGTCAGATCGAAGAATATCTGAAATTAGTCATAAACGGTACACACCTAATCAATGTGACCGTCTGTCCCGAGATCGTCCTCGAGGACCCAGACGACGATATAATCCTAGCCACAGCATCTGAGGGAGACGCAGACTACATAGTCACAGGCGATAAGCATCTACTAAGGCTGGAAAAGCATCAGGTGACCAAAATCGTGACCGTGAAAGAGATGCTCGAACTAGTCAACTACCCACCCCTTAAGGGGTGAACTTGTGGTTCAACCTCCAACCCCCCGGATTGGCAGACCGCGCGCGCAAATAGTAGCAAAATAATTGCGCGTGCGATGATAAAGTTTAATAGATTAATACTTCCCACAAACATATGGTGGGACGATGGGTGAGGTTGAGCTGAAGATGGACGCGAAGGGGCGAATCTGCCTACCCCCCGACATCAGGGAGGAGATGGGGAACACGGTGATCGCTACGAGGACCCCGAAGGGCATACTGATCACTGCGGGCAGGAGAAGGGGTTTCATCGAGGAGTTCAACAGGGTCATAGCCACCGAGCCAAAGAGAACCGGGGAGCCGGAAAACTGGTCCCCAGAGAAGATGAAGGACGTATGGGTGAACGACGCTGGCCATAGGGCTGGACGCTAACATACTCTGCTACTCGCTGGACCCCGCCTACGCCGAGCATCCCCGGGTCAAGGATCTCCTACTAAACCTCTCACCCGAGAAAGCGGTAGCGGTTAATCCAACGGTCATACACGAGTCGTATCACACGCTTGTCTATGGGCAGAAGTTCACACGAGCCGAGGCCTCCAACAGGTTAGGACTGCTGTTGAAGCACCCCTACATACACTTCCTAAACCAGACGAGGAGAACCTGCCTAATCGGGCTAGACATCGCGACCCGATACAAGCTCGGTGGGAGGGATGCTCTGATCCTCGCCAACTACATCAGTGGCAAGATTCTAGTAATGTACACGCATGACAGGGAGCTATTATCTCTTCAACGCGTGGCGTGGAGGTCAGCCTCCTTAGAGATTAGAGACCCCCTCGCTGCTTAGCGCGCACGAATCGTCAACTACCCACCCCTAAAGGAGTGAGCTTGTGGTTCAACCTCTAACCCCCCGCGCGCGGCGGGCCTAGGCCGCCCGCGACACCCTCAGTGTCTATTCTGAAAACGTTTCTCATACTGAGCGCTTAAATGACTACCTTCAGAACCTTTGGGAAATGCTCCTGGAGCAACTTCTTAAGACTCTCAACAACCTTGTCGGTCCTCAATGATATGGCGATATCCGTGGTCTTGGCGCCCTTCAAGAAAAATGCCAGCTGACCAGGATTAATTAGGAAAGTCTCTTTGAGCTGCACAAGCGTAATATCCTGATTGTTGATCTCGAAGTCCTTATTCTTCTCAAGCTCCGTTAGCAGATTCAGGTTCTCATCATTCGAGAGGCTCCTCCCCAGGGCGCTGCTCACCGCCCAAGGCGCCTCGAAGCCAAGTATCTTCCCAATGACTGCGCCAGCGATCGCGCCCCCAACGGCTTTGGTGAACTGCTCGGGCTTCTTTATGCCGATCACTCTCCTATTGGTGATGTAGACTCCGTATCCAAGTGAACCGGGTCTCGCCATATCCGCGCTCGAGAGACCACCTAGAACTGTTTCTTTGACTGATTCCATCTGAGGGGGAACCGGAGGCTTGGCTTTAGCCGGGGGCGGGCGCACGGCTTCATTAATCTGAGGGGGAGCTTGAGACTTGCCTTTAGCCAAGGTAGACGCAGGCCTCTCAACCCTCTTGCCGCATACACCGCAGAACAAGTGATCCTCATGCATCTCGCTTCCACAATACGGGCAGAACAAGATATGACACCTAAACCTTCCAACCTCTCAAGCCAGAAGTGAACTACCACCCAATAAGTTGAGTGGTTTCCTGATTCATCGACTCAACTTGCGTCACGATCCGTTCTCCAAGGAAGCCCACGGCTTTAGCCGTGGGAGGAATTGGGTAGCTGAAAGTAGTGAATGTGGATAGTTTAAACATTGAGAGTTTGAATCAAGTATCAAATGCTTCTGACATTGAAGGTTAAGCTACAGCCTACTATTGAGCAGAGGTTGAAGCTACTCAGAACAATGGAGACCTTCAACCAAGCCTGCGACGACGTATCCAAAGTAGCCTACGAGTCCAAGACCTTCAGTAAATACAGGCT
>JBGPRA010000230.1:0-3179 GCA_041489375.1 Bathyarchaeia archaeon
ATCATCGGGGGGAGCACGCTCGGCAGAGACTCTGCTGCCTTGATCATTCTGCCTCCCACCTCGAAGCCTTTCTCCTTCAGCACCGTCCCGAAGAGAAGGTAGAGGGTCGAGAGCTTACCCATAGTGACGCCACGGGCACCGGTCCCGAAGCCGAGATCCCCGGCCTTGTTGATAACGGAGTCCTGTCTCTGGCTCAGCCCCATAGTGAGGGCGCCATTCTTCTTTGCCCAATCCATAGCCCTAACGACCTCCTTCGTCTTCCCACTCTGCGTGATAAAGACGCAGGCGGAGCCCTCATTCGCAGCCCAAGGCATCCTCTCGAGAAACTCCCAACCACTATATTGCAGGAGGGGGACATCCGAATACTTCTCAGCGAGATACCTGACGGGGAACTGAACACTGTAGCTCCCACCACTTCCGACGAGATAGAACCTCTCAGCCTTCCCCAGCTCCCTGCCGAGTCGCTGAATCTCAACCTTAGCCCCGAGAACCGCATTCAAGCTGGCCTCAGTAACACCCTCCTTCAGCCAATCAGGGCGATAAGACTCCTCAGTTAGATAGGTCACCGGTTCACCCATAACTCCTACAGCACCCACCGGATACCACGATGGGCAGAATAAAAGTGTTAACGACCATAGTGAACCATAATCATACAGCGATGGTGAAGGTGCTGATGGGGGGCGCCTCCGCAAGTTTCAGTGGAAGATTTTATGCTCAGATGGAGGGATAATTAGTCAATCGGAATCGCGTTTATCCTGTTTAATGTAAGATGAACTATGAACTAATGAATTTAGTAAAAAAAAGATAAGGTTTAGATGTCGAGCTTGAGAGCTTCCTTTAGCCCCTTGTAGCGGTTCCTGATGGTGACCTCAGTTACACCGGCAGCATCCGCGATCATCTTCTGTGTCCGCTTCTCCTCATTCATTACGCAGGCGATGTAGAGAGCAGCGGCAGCTAGACCCATGGGGTCTTTGCCAGCGGTAGTACGCTTCTTCTCCGCCTTTTCGAGGAGCTCGACTGCTGTCTGCTGAGTCCTTTCACCAATGTTGACCTTCGCCGCGATCTTAGGTACCCTGTACTGAGCCTTTGGGATCGGCATCTGAATAGTCAGCTCACGGAGGAGCAGCCTGTAGCAGCGGGCTAGGTCCTTCTTGTCGATGGTGGAGACGCGTGCTAGTTCGCGTAGTGTCCTTGGGGTTCCTGTTGCGCGGCAGGCAGCGTAGAGGCTTGCCGCCGCGATTGCGGAAATGCTACGGCCCCTAACGAGGCCCTTCTCAAGAGCCTTCCTGTAGATGACGGCTGCGCGCTCCTTCACTTGCTTGGGAATATGAATTTTGTCGCAGAGTCTGCTGAGTTCGGTCATGGCGTGGCTGAGGTTACGATCTATACTGCTCTGGTAGCTACTCCTTATGTGCCACTTCTTTAGGCGGAGCATCTGGAACATGGTCTTGCTGGGTATGGTACGGCCGAAGGCGTCCTTACCGACCTGGCCGATCATGGTGCTAAGTCCCTTATCGTGCACGCTGAAGCTGAGCGGCATACCTACGCGGCTGCGACTCTCCCTCTCGTCCTGGCTGAAGGCCCTCCACTCGGGGCCATCGTTCATCAAGTTGTCAGCCATTACGAGCCCACATCCACCGCAGATCTTCTCCCCAGTGTCGTTGTCGATGATGACGTTCTTTGACCCGCACTCCGGGCAGGAGTCGCTGGAGGACTGCTCGGTCTTTACTATCATTCTTCTTCACTTTTCCCTACGTTATTATTTGCGGAATATTCCGATTCGTACCGGAATTGGGTTCCGCGACCCATAGAGTATGGGTTCATCCCGTCACTAGTATATAATACTTATCTCTATACTTACTATAGAAATCCAATAAGTAGAGGTGCATAAAGCATTTACTAGTATTGATGGTAACCAGAAATGAGTAACTTTAAGCATTTTACGAATATTACCCCCGAAAATTCTCACATTTAACCATTTCGGGTCTTATTCCTATCGGAATCAATATTTATTCAATCTACTCCGTGTGGGCAACTCTTTAATCGCGCGGCGCCGAAATACGGCTTCATGAGCGAGATACCGAGGGTTTCCATCGCTGTAATCGGTGGATCCTCTAATATGGACGCCAGGTTCCCCGAGGACTTCCCAGGAGTTGAGGTCCTCACGAAGGACGTTATATATGAGACGCCCTTCGGGCCAACCGCCCCCTTTACACATGCTAGAATCAAAGGCCGCGAGTTCCTAAGCGTACCCTTTCACGGCATAACTAAGACCATCAAGAACACCGAGCCTAACAGCGCCGGGGAACGCATCTTCTACGTCCTCTGGAGGGCAGGGGTCAAGAAGATACTCGGCACCGCCCTCTGCGGTTCCACTAACAGGTTGCTCGACCCAGCAGACGCAGTCATCCCAGACGGATTCGTCGATTACACAACGAAGAGATGTCAGACATTCTTCCGGAGCCTTGAGACAAAGGGCATTGATGTAGATAAGACAAGCTATCGCCTCCACCAAGCCTTCTGCCCTGAGCTGAGCAGAAGCCTTTACATGAATGTTAAGAAGGAAGGGTTTCCTCGTGTCTTCCAGCGTGGCGTTGTGGGCGTCGCGGAAGGCCCTCACCTCGAGTCCCCGGACGAGATCAGAATCAGGTACACTAATACGGGGATCGATGTCGTCACAATGAATCTCGTCCCCGAAATATATTTTGCGAGGGAGATAGGCGCCTGTTATACTTGTGTCGAGGTCGTCTCAAATTATGGGGAAGGCTGTGTCTCTACAACTTGGGAGGGAAAGATGGCTTTCAGCGACTTCCAAGCCAAGTGGGCTCATCCTACAGAGCAGGCACTCCTGAATACAGTCGCCGAGATGGACCCCGAGTACAAGGAATGTGGCTGTCTCAGCTATCGTTGGAAGACGATAATCGAATAATTAAAACACTTAGTTTCGCGCGTGCCATACACTTCTAAGATTTCATAAGCTCAAGTACTCCTTCGTCAAGCTTAACTCATTTATGGATTTTTTTCTCTATAAATGAATATAACTCGAAATCTTTGTCCTTAAAAGTTCACAATATTTAAGTGCCCCCAACCGGTTTACAACTTCTGGTTTACAACCAATGTCGAACAAGAAGAGGGTCCAGAGAAAGGACTTCGAGACCGTCGTAGGGGTCCTTGGGAAC
>JBGPRA010000231.1:0-3164 GCA_041489375.1 Bathyarchaeia archaeon
ATTCGTTGGAGGGCTGGAGTCAACCAGCCTATTGTGGTCTGCCCTGATGGGAGATTGAACTACAAGCTCACCCCTTTAGGGGTGGGTAGTTGACAGTTACTCTTAGTCAGAGCCAGATCGAGAAGCTTCTAAGCATAATCGAGGAGACCGAGAGAGGACTCCTCGAAGCGCGAATCATCCTGACAATGAATGCCTCTACTAAACAGCCCATGGCATCGCCTCACCAAGGCGTATCTATGATCGAAGGAGTAAAATGGAGAGTCAAAGGGGGAGGCTCCGCCATCCCGAGTGACGATTTCGCCTACGACTACGTTTTTGATAGAGATGGCATAGTCTCGAAGGATAAGATCCAAATAGTCAACTACATCAAAGAGAAGGGCGTTCTCAGGGTGGAAGATTATGAGATCACTCTAAGTAAAGATGGCAAGTTTCTACAAAGAATACGGGTTTGATACACTATGATCCTGAAGGCAGATGCTGTGGACTTCATCAGCGAGATGAGTCAGGCTACAGGCGTAAACCGCGCGCGCGACCATGGACTAAAACTATAGCCGTTCTAGCTTGAATACAACTGGCCTTAATCCATCTGTACAGCAGGAGATCATGAAGCCCTTTTTCTTGATCCAGGGAAAATCTCCTCCCATGGCAAGATGAGCCACATCTCTCTGAATGTCTGACCAAGCCCATGAACAGAAGCCTTCAGGCATATTCATGCCCTTAGAGATGTACTCTTTCCCATCCTGCATAGTATTACAGGTAGGCTGCATCTCAACATCTGCATATTCTTTAAAGATTTCATGCGTGGGCAGCTTTTTAGCGACAGTGATTTTTACATCTGAGAACTTCATTTTTGCTCAAGGTATCCTATACAAATGAGTATATTTCAGTGTTGATCGCGCGCGCGGGGTTGATTATCAGGTGGAAGTGAGGATAAGGCTATTGAAGCGAGCGCGCTCTAACGTCACCCACTCGCGCGACCTATTTTAGTGACAAGATTATACGCGTTTCTCCCCTCTCCGAATCGAAGTGCCCAACATTGATCCATTGGGTGACCCCATTTACGTCATAAAACCCATAGATTTCAAAGTCTGACTTCACCCGGTCTCCGTTAGAGTCAAGCGTCATTCTTCCCGACGCCCCAAGGTAGTTGGCTGCCACAAGTTGGATCTCTGCTTGTAGACCCTTACCCTTAGATGATCCAGATTGAATCACCGATAAGGCAGCGATCTTGACCGAGTCGTAGAGAGACGCCTCCTTTAATCCGAGTGAGGCATCATTAACAGTGTATAGTGGTGATTCCTCGTATCCTTTCTCCAGGAGGAGGTACTCACTGTTTCCCGGCTTGGGCAATTCAAGGCCTAAGAGATGGATTTTGGATGATATATCCGTGTATTTTGACAACGTGGTCTGATTGAGGTTTAGGAGAGGCGTGGTGTACCAGGTCACAGATAGAAGCTCTGGATGGCTACCTAGCTCCCTGAGGTGATTCTCATTCAGGTACGGGAACGCGTAGACCACACCAACCTCCTGAGGCTTGTACTGCCTAAGAAGCTCATTCAGCTTCGACGTGGTCCGATTCATTAAGGCTCTGGATCTCTCTGAATCCTTCTTCAGCCACTCGCTTAGCTCGGAAGCCTCTGTGTGATTGTATCTGATCTCCACGATGGTTTCGATGTCTGAGCCTTCTCTTGGCAGAATTGTGGATAAGTATTCAATGATGTAATCGTCTCTGAGTATGATCAGGGCTCTAATCCCCATGGCCCGTAGGGTCGCTGTGAGTGCCCTCGTCTCCTCCGTCGTGTTGGGGCTCATCCTATAGATGCTGTCGACCTGCTTGTGGCTTCGACAGTGTGAATCGGGTACACCGATCATGGTTATGTTTTGTATGACCATGTATGTCTGGAAGAGGCATATTGGGGTATTCCAGTCGCAGAACATAATCTTCACGCCTTTGGCGTTGTAATTCTGGATGGCTTCGATTTGCTGGATAGGGTCCGAGGTGACTACCTCAACCAGGTTGAACCTCCATGGGATTCCCCGTGCCTGGCAGTATGTGTTGACATCGTCAATGCCACGTCTAGCGGCGTAGTCTAATCGTGGCGCGGAGCTGTTGCTTCCGATTATCAGTCCCAAGGTTACTGTTCGATTAGCTGTAACGTTATCGCTTTGAGGTTCTGCTGGGAGGATGTTCACTGAGACCATCCATGGGGGCATCGTTTGTAACTGGTTGAACGCTGCACCTATCGTTATGATTGCCAGTAACAACGATACACCATAGATGATTCCCTTACTCGCATCCATCTACATCTCTCACACGTTGCCTACCAATGGTAGTAGCACGCGCGTGGTTAACTTTTTTTGAAAAGAATAGTTTACTAAAGGGTTTCGAGTGTTTAACAATCTGGAAAGATGCCATTTTTTCCATATTTTTGATTCGCAGGCACTCAACGACTTTATTTTTCCATTATCCTCACGGTCTTATCGTATCCGAGGGAGCTAATGAATAAGCTACCGCTCTTCTCAGCATCCAATTCGAAGCTGGTTAAGTGGTATACACCTTGCGCTGCGATGGAGTAACTCCTTCCCACCATTTCAGGTGGAGAGACGCTCCAGCCATACATTACTACGGGGTACTCTCCGGCGCGTTGACCGTAATTGTACTCTATGATAAAATTGCTTGGGGGTTTGAAGGTTACCGGATACAAGTTGAAGTTCTTGTAATCGACATAGATGGTGATGAGGTCGCCGACGTGATACTGCTCCTTGTCGAAACTGAGTTGGAGAGCCATTCTCACAACTGAGCCATCCTTCACTCCTTGGGGTGTGGGGGTTGTGAGTAGTATCGCGAAGCTGGTTACTGTGAGGAGAAACGATAAAGCTACAGTCACACTCTTTATGGTTTCCAAAGTCATTCCTTATGTGCATAATTACTATTCATTTATCAATTATAACATAGCACACGCGCGCTGATTCTTAAACAGGTGGAACTCAGGATAAGGCTATTGAGTTGACATTTACTCTATCGCTTCCTCTTCGAAGATGCCTAGGTTTTAAGAAGCTGAACTTAGGGTGATGTCTTGAAGCATATTGATGCTCACCCTGAGCCTCTGCTGAAGAGGCGGTGATCTTGGAGCATAAAAACGTGGTGCGGAGCACGGGTTAGG
>JBGPRA010000232.1:0-3144 GCA_041489375.1 Bathyarchaeia archaeon
AACAACAGATACTTTGCTTACTGTAAGATCGCTTAGCACGTGCTGAATAAAATAAGGGAAGATGAATAAGAAGATGGGTCGAATCAGCGTAGAACTTTCGGACGAGCTCGAGAAGAAGCTCAGATTCAAGACGATCGAGAAATTCGGCGGGAAAAAAGGCGACCTCTCAAAAGCAGTAGTAGAAGCCGTGAAGAAGTGGGTTGTCCAATAATAAGACGTGGAAAGGGACACGAGGGCAAATAACCCGAATAAATCAATCGGCCCACTCCGCGAGCGCAGTGCAAGATAAGTGCACTATTCGAAGCGCCCGCGGAGGAAGATGGATACACCGATTTCTAACAGGAGCTTAGCAAGTAAAAGAAGGATGAAGAACAATGATAAACGATGCTTTCAGCCCAGAGGAACGTCGACTCCTGATACTGAAGGGAATAAACCAAGACCGCTCAAGTATAGAGATTGCCGCTGAGATGGGAGTCGGGAAGTGGATAATACTCAGTGACCTCAGGGCGATGAAGTACAACAAGGATCCTGAGCTTAAACAGGCCTACTTTGACAAAGATACACGAGCTAACGCGGATAAGCAGTCCCAAATAAATCTAAGAGATGAAAGATTCCAACACATGACGGGTAAGACCTTCCAGGAGAAGAATTTCGAGAACATGATCAACTACTACAAGACGGAGTTGCTAGTGATATGCAAGTCTAAGGACGAGTGCACCGCCATCACATGCCTCTCTAAGGATATACGTAAGACTTTAAAGCATAATGAGATCCTCACCGGGCGTAAAGGCAATAATCAACTCACAGCCAAGGCACGTGACTACCTGTTACTCAGAAATTAGGCGATAACAGCGCGAGATTGTCCTGCGCATCGCCTTAAAGGCATTATGGGTCTAGATTGCCCTCGGTCAAACCTAGTGGCAGGGGTGCAGGTCTGCTGCATGTGCTTTTGAGTGTCATTGTTCTCTCATGGGTTGATGCTTCGTGGAAGAGGTGCATGGCTTCTAGGACATGGTAAGTTAATTGACCGTTAGCTCTGCATGGTCTTCCTGATCTGAGCGCGTACGCCATGTCGGCCACCCCGAGGCACCTGCTGTTAGCTGTGTGGGGGTGAGTGAGAGGGACTTGGCTCCACTCTTGTTCTCCTTGACGAAGTATCTTTACAGGTCCCCCGAAGGTATTCGGGTCCGGGACGCTCAGGGACCCTGTGGCTCCGTAGATCTCGATTCTGGGTAGCTGGGCGGCCCATATGTCGAAGCTGGTGATGATGGTTCCTATTGCGCCACTGTGGAAGTCGATGATACCAGCGACGTGTGTGGGAACCTCCACCTTGATTCTTGTCCCATGTTTCGGCTCGCTTGTTATCGTTCTCTCAGGAAAGGTGATCCTTGTGGATCCCTTCACGCTCCTTATTGGTCCTATCAGGTTGACTAGGGCGGTGAGGTAGTAGGGCCCCATGTCGAACATGGGGCCTCCTCCGGTCTTGTAGTAGAACTCCGGGTCAGGGTGCCATCCCTCATGGCCGTGGCATGTCATAAACGTGGTGACTGCGATGGGCTCACCGATCCAGCCATCGTCTATGAGCTTCCTACATGTCTGTATGCCTCCCCCCATGAAGGTGTCGGGTGCCCCGCCGATGAGGACCCCCGCCTCCTTCGCCGAGGTGAGGAGCTTCTCGCCCTCCCCTAGGGCTATCGCGAGGGGTTTCTCGTTATAGACTGATTTACCCGAGTCTATGGAGGCCTTGGCTACCTTGTAGTGCGCGTTGGGTGTAGTGAGGTTGACCACTAATTCAATTTCTGGGTTGGCGAGTAGCTCCTCTACGCTGCACGACTTGGGGATGTTGAACTCCTGTGCCCTCTTCTCGGCTCTCTCGGGGATGAGGTCTGAGCAGGCTGCGACGTCGATGCTTCGGTAGAGTTTGCTGTTCTTAAGGTAGATGCCGCTTATGTAGCCGCAGCCTATTATGCCGATCTTAACTGGCTTCATGTTGTTGGCCTACCTGGACGCCCAGAGCATCCCCCTTTTAACGATCTCCTTCGCCTCTGGGACGTTGAAGTCCGCTGCAACGTGGCCGAGAGATGTGTAGAAAACTCTCCCTTTGCCGTACATCTTCTTCCAAGCAATGGGCATCACGGTTCCTTTAATCCATGGGGCATGTTCGCCGGTGAACGTGGTTGTAGCTAGGACCTTCACGGAGGGGTCAACGTGCATGAAGTATTGTTCCGAGTGCATCTTAAAGTCTCGGAGACCGTGTGTCACGTGGTCGTTGTGGTCAAGAATATTGACCTCGTAGTCTATTATGTTTCCAGGATGGGCTACCCACTGGCCCCCAACCATGAACTGGTACTCGATATTATTCCTGAAGGCGTCTCCCATACCACCGTGCCAGCCAGCGATGCCGACCCCTGACTTCACAGCGTCCAGCAGCCTCTTCTCCTGTTCTCGTGTTATAGTCCCCTGTGTCCAAGCGGGGACGATGAGGCTCAGCTTGGCCATCTTCTCATAGTCGAGGTAAGCGTCGAGGCTTTCGTGTACATCGACACTATAGCCCTTCTCCTTCAACCAGGGAGCGAATATTTCGATGCATTGTTTAGGCTCGTGCCCTGGCCATCCACCCCAAACTATCAAGGCGGTCTTCATGGGAACTCAAGATTAACTTGTTCACCCCCGGCTTAAGATGCTTGATCCCTTTGCGCGCGCCAGCGTGTTGCTAAATTCAGACAAAAATAGATTTTAACTGGCGTCAGCTTTTCCTTAAGCATGTATCTGGATGCTTTTGATCGGAGGATAATCGACGTTCTGAGCGGGAGCGGCGGACACATGACGCATGCGGAGCTGGTTAAAGATTCAGGATTCACCCGTTCAACGGTGATCACCCATCTCGAGCGGCTTGGAACAGAAGGGCTCCTACTGAAGGAGAAAAAGCTGAGTAACGACCGTGGACGGCCCAGATTCCTGTATCGCCTTGCAGGCACTCACATGCTTAAGACAGCGGCTCCGCCCAGCATCGTTGCTCTAGAGTTCTCGACGCTTAAAAGGGCCTGCAGATACGAGAAGGGTGGCTACTGTAAACTCGTAAGGAATACTTGCGTAATCCAAAGCTGCCGGCTGACCATGAAGCCTAAATAAATCTATTAAAAT
>JBGPRA010000233.1:0-3129 GCA_041489375.1 Bathyarchaeia archaeon
CTTTAGGAAGCTTTCTACGTTTCGGCTTGAGCCGCAGAAGACATCGGGTATTCCAAGGCGGTGGATCGGGACCGGGTACTTTTCCGAGAGTACCTCAGCAACCGCCCCACCTAGGCCGCCGTAGATCGAATGATCTTCGACCGTGACGACCGTCCCGGTTGCCTTAGCAGCAGCCACAAGTGTTTCTCCGTCAAGGGGCTTGATAGTGTGGACGTTGATGACCCTTACGTTGATCTTCTTCTCCTTGAGGAGCGCCGCAGCCTTGAGAGAGGCGTCGACCATAGGCCCGAAAGCAGCGATCGTGAGATCTGATCCATCCCTCATCGTCTCAACCCTCCCCAACTTGTACTGGTAGTCTTTCTGAAGGATCGGCTCTTTGTCCCTGCGAAGACGTAGGTAGTTTGGCCCGCCTGCCTTCAGGGCTGCGTTGAGTGCGCTCTTTGTCTCCTCAGCGTCAACTGGGATTATTACCCGCATGTTGGGGATTACCCGCATTAGGGCGACGTCCTGGAGTGCGAGGTGTGAGGCGCCATCAGCAGCCGCGGAGAGACCTCCGTGACTAGCTACCAGGCAAACGTTGAGTTTGTCGTGGGCGATTATGTTTCTGATCTGGTCCCAAGCGCGTCCTGTGAGGAAGTAGGCAAAGCTACTAGCGAAAGCCTTCTTGCCACCTATAGCGAGTCCCGCTGCAACGTCGATAAGATTCTGCTCAGCGGCTCCCACGTCGAAGAAACGGTCCGGGTAAGCCTTGCTGAAGAGGATCGTCTTCGTGGACTCAGCGAGGTCGGCGTCGACGACGACTATGTCCTTGTTTGTCTTTCCGGTCTCTACGAGCCATTCACCATAGGCGTCCCTTGTCGCTTTTAAGCTCAGTTTAGCTCCCCTCCAACTCCTTGCAGGCTATGTCGAGCTCTGCGGGTGTGCAAGCCTTGCCGTGGAAACTGACAACTCCCTCCATGAAGCTGACTCCCTTCCCCTTGACTGTGTTGGCAATTACGACGGTGGGCTTACCTATCATATTCTTCGCCTCTTTAAAGGCGGCAAGCAGCTTAGAGTGGTCGTGGCCATCGACGCAAATGACGTGCCAGTTGAATGCGCGCCACTTATCAGCTAGGGGCTCGAGGGAGACGACCTTCTCGGTGGGGCCATCAATCTGTAAGCCGTTCCTGTCGACGATGGCTGTGAGGTTATCGAGCTTCTTATGGGCGGCAAACATCGCTGCCTCCCAGACGAGACCCTCGTCGCACTCCCCGTCGCCGAGGAGACAGTATACGCGGCTGCTCTTCCCATCGAGCTTGAGTGCGGAAGCGACCCCTGAGGCTATGCTCAGACCGTTTCCGAGGCTCCCACTGCTCACCTCGACCCCTGGTGTGCGTGTAGCATCGGGGTGACCCTGGAGCATCGAGCCGTGTTCTCTGAGGTGGTGGAGCTGATCTTTTGGGAAGTAGCCCCTCTCTGCGAGAACCGTATATAGAGCGGGAGCCGCGTGTCCCTTGCTGAGTATGAATCTGTCCCTGTCGGACCAGAGGGGGTTCCTTGGGTCATGCCTTAGCATCCTCCAGAAGAGGGTTACGAGGATATCAGTCGCACTCAGGCTACCGCCTGGATGACCGGAGCCGGCCTCCGTCGTGATGCGTAAGACGTTAGCGCGTATACTTCTTGAGAGCCTAACGAGCTCCTCATCAGAGGCCATTCATACACCAACCAGTGTTCACATTCAAGTCTTGACTCATACTACTCATCTTGTGAGGTGGTTCCAAATTGTGAACCACTTTCCCTGAGCACTATAAAAAATGTGTTGCCTTAAAAAACCCGGTAACTCGAACTCAACTTTAGATAATGTACTTGCGTCATTTTCTAATGATTTTAAGTCTGTATGCCTAGACAGTTTTCACCCTTCCCAACACATCCGATGACGCAGTAGAACTCGCTTTCCCCATTTGAGAGGTTCTTAAACCCATGCACCTCGTTTGCTGCGAAGTAGGCTACGTCGCCTTCTTTTAGGATCTGATCATTTGCGACACCTAGAACCTGGATTTTTCCCCTCGTGACAGCTATCTCCTGCTCCCATGGGTGTTTATGAGGACTCATGTAGGCGTTAGGCTTGAAGGTGAAGTATCTGAGTGCGAAATTGTGTAGATACTCATCTCCACCCGTTCGCTTTTCAGAGATCCACCTTATGCTTACTCCCTCAGCGTCTTGCCCATAGGCTTCTTTGACGTCGAAGTCTTTGATCTCTTTCACGTGTTTTTTTATCATCTTGCATATACTCCTTCTAGATCGTTATTACGGTCTTTGTTTTCGTGGCAATATCTAAGAATGTAGCGTAGCCAATAAGGATGAGTTTTTCTTCGAGGTTCTTAGTACTTATTGCACGTTTTTTAGCAGCCTCCTCGCAGACATATACTCCGAGATTAGGATCATTGGTGATTCGTCGAAATCTAGAATACATTTCTCCGCTTATCTTCTCGATGTTGCCTTTCTTTGCTAGAATTGCTGCGTCTGTGTAGAGAAAAATAGAGGTTTTCATACCAATAGCTAGCGCTGTCTCAGCTATGTAGAGGAGTGATGAGAGTTTCCCATCCTCCTCCGGACCCCAGCCATATACTAACATCAATTCATTACTCATTTTTCACATCAGCATCCTGAGGAGATGCACAGCATCTTGGGTAACCCAGCAAGTTTACAGATTACCCCCCTTGCAGTGCTGTTGCCTCTCTTGAATAATTTATCTATCTCTGACGCTTCTAGACCGAATTCGTCCCTAATTGTTTTTAGCATTGGTAGCGTTTCCCATTTTTTATAGTAATCTCTAGTGAAGACAATGATCTTTGACTGTTGATCAGTCAGTCTAATGTCAAATTGTGTTTTAGCCATACTTCTTGATAGTTCCTCGTTCCAGAGATCAGGGTTTTTCACAAAGCCCTCATCGTCTAATACTTCGTTACACATGATTCAGTATTGGTCACTGAATTTTAAAAAGGGTGGTAAAAGGTAAAAAAGTCAACCAAAGA
Organism: Bathyarchaeia archaeon; assembly: GCA_041489375.1. Taxonomy (GTDB): domain Archaea; phylum Thermoproteota; class Bathyarchaeia; order TCS64; family TCS64; genus UBA8941. Next base: position 3,015 of record JBGPRA010000233.1, read on the forward strand.
AATAATAGACTTTTTTAAAAATGATTCCTAGCACTATTTGGAATACACTATCATAGCCCAACTCAAAGGAACCTAAAAAGTTGTCCACGGTTTATCTGGAGCTCGTTGGGAAGAA
>JBGPRA010000234.1:0-3095 GCA_041489375.1 Bathyarchaeia archaeon
GCTCTCGGACGTTGCGAGGAAGACCGATGGGGTCAGGGACAGTTACTACGACTACAACTTCCGGGAAGCTGTGGCTAAGACGCTGGAGATCAGCACAGTCGGTAACAAGTATTTCCAGGACAACCAACCGTGGGAGCTCGTGAAGACGGATAGGGAGAAGGCGCAGAGGGTGCTCACTGATTGCGTCAACATAGTCAAGACGGTAGCTATCCTAATCAAGCCCATCCTTCCCATCTTCGCGTCTCGCGTTGAGGAACAGCTAAACCTCCCCAGCCTTAAGTGGGCGGACTTGGACCGCATCGTCGAGAACCATCGTATCGATGGGGCAAAGATAATCCTGAGAAAGATCGAACCTATCGTGCTGAAGAAGCCCGAGGAGAAGAAGGAGGATCTAAAGAACAAGGAGAAGATGGAGAAGCCCCAGAAGCTAAGCGGCCCCTCATCCCTTGACCTACGTGTCGCAGTTGTTACCGAGGTCCACGATCACTCACAGGCTGATAAGCTCTATATTCTTAAAATCGACCTCGGTTCCGAGCAGAGACAGCTCTGCGCCGGGTTGAAGCCATACTATTCGAAGGAGGAGTTGCTAGGGAAGCACCTAGTCGTCGTGACAAATTTGAAACCCGCAAAGCTGCGTGGCGAGTTGAGCCAGGGTATGCTCCTTGCCGCTGACTCGGGGAGCAACGTCGGGGTCCTGAATGCGCCTGACAGCCCCCCAGGGATGCAAGTTACTGCCGAAGGTGTCTCAGGCAGGGGTGCCCCACAGATAGAGATAGGAGACGTTGCCGCCCTCAGACTGGGGTCGAAAGCAGGTAAAGCGTACGTAAACGGTGAGCTGCTTCTGACTAGTGTGGAGATGGTTAAGGTAGACAAGGGCATAGAAGGAAGGATAAGGTAGCTCACCGTGTTTAGGCCTCAAACTGGGGACTTTTCTCATCATCTCTTAAATTCGGCGGTCGCTCAGAAGGCTCAGTGAAAATAGTTGGCACGGGACCCAGTCTGCGGAATGCACGTCGATGAGGAGCACGCCGCCTTCAAGGTCGAGAGGGGAGGGAAAACCTACTACTTCTGTAGCGAAGGCTGCATGCTCACATTCCAGCAGCCAGATGTAGAGCTGAAGAAGCTCAGGAATCTCGCCATCTTCAGCCTCAGCCTCGGTTTAATACTGATGATCATGATGTTCATCCCCGATCCGCCACTCTTCAGCCACCACATCTGGGGACTCCTGCTGGCGACGCCTGTCCAGTTCATTGCGGGGTGGCGGTACTACCGCGGTGCATGGGGTGCCTTGAAGGCACGTACGGCGAACATGGATACCCTCATCGTGATAGGCACAACGACTGCCTACGGCTACAGCGCCTTCGTGGTACTCTTCCCCCAGTGGGCGCCGAGCATGGAGGTTTACTTCGATGCAGCAGCAATGATCCTTGGCCTCATCCTCATTGGGAAGTACCTTGAGGAGGTTGCCAGAGGCAGGGCATCCGAGGCAGTACGAAAACTTCTCGACCTCCAACCACCCATGGCGCGCATCATCAGGGAGGATGGCTCCGAGGAAGAAGTCGGCGTAGAGACCATCATGCCAATGGACATCCTACGAATCAAGCCAGGTGAGCGCATACCTCTCGACGGCATCATAATCGATGGGGCTAGCAGTGTCGACGAGAGCATGATAACCGGGGAGAGCATCCCTGCCTCGAAGAAGGTAGGGGACGAGGTAATCGGTGGTACTATCAACAGAGAGGGGAGCTTTAAGATGGACGTCACAAAGATCGGGATGAACACAACGCTCCAACAGATCGTCCAAATGGTGGAGGAGGCGCAGCTAAGCAAAGCCCCCATCCAACGCCTAGCGGATCTGGTCGCAGCCTACTTCACGCCCGCCGTCCTACTACTAGCGACCCTTGCCTTCCTCGGTTGGTATTACCTTATAGGCGCAGGTTTCAATGTCGCCTTCACCGCCTTCGTCGCCGTCGTTATCGTCGCCTGCCCATGCGCCATGGGGATAGCCACCCCGACCGCGATCCTCGTTGGAGCCGGCCTCGGCGCCCAGAACGGCATACTCATAAAGAATGGTGAGTTCCTCGAGAAAGCCCGGAGCGTTCAGGCAGTCGCCTTCGACAAGACTGGCACCCTCACAAAGGGTGAGATCGCCGTCACCGATATCATCGGCGATGACCCCGACGACCTCTTAACCAAGGCTGCTAGTCTTGAGAAGCTCAGCGAACACCCCATCGCAGCTGCTGTAGTTAAGAAGGCCGAGGAGAAGGGACTCAAACTCTCCGATCCGATGAACTTTGAATCCCTCTCTGGCCGAGGTGTAAAGGGCGACATTGGTAGGAGACACTACGTTGTCGGCACTAGTCGTCTAATGGAAGAGATGAAGAAAGAATTCCCCGATACAATTCGAGTAAAAGCAGAGTCCCTCTACGATGAGGGAAAGACCCTCGCCTTTATCGCCATCGACAACAAGGTTGTGGGCGTAATAGCCGTCGCTGACAAGATCAAGGACAACGCCCCCAAGGCAGTGAAGAGACTCAGGGACATGGGACTCAAGGTGATCATGATCACAGGCGATAACAGACGCACCGCCGAAGCCATTGCCAAGCAGGTAGGCATCGAGGAGTATCTCGCCGAGGTCCTTCCCGAGGATAAGGTAAACGTAGTGAAGGAACTCCAGAAGGAGGGCCTCGTAGTGGCGATGGTCGGGGACGGCGTGAACGACGCACCTGCCCTAGCGGCTTCGGACGTGGGCATCGCGCTTGGCAGTGGTACAGATGTTGCCGTCGAGACCGGAGGCATCGTCCTCATAAAAAACAACCTCGAGGACGTCGCCCGCGCCATCGACCTCAGCAAACGCACATTCAGCAAGATCAAGCAGAACCTGTTCTGGGCCTTCGCCTACAACACAGCGCTAATCCCCATTGCCGCGGGAGTCCTAATCCCTTGGGGCATAAAGATGAACCCCATCCTCGCCGCCGGCGCCATGGCCATGAGCAGCATCACCGTCGTTTCCAACAGCCTCCTCTTGCGCAGGTGGAAGCCGAGGGACTAACCATGGTTGACGTGACAAAGGAGATCGGTATTACACGGATGGA
>JBGPRA010000235.1:0-3071 GCA_041489375.1 Bathyarchaeia archaeon
GATAAAAGGTGTCGCACTCCCATCATCGAGCGACGGCATAGGTTCCTAAGACAGCAGCTATTAGGAGTATCTTGTCTTCCGCTAGCGCCTTGACTGCATTTCTTAGGGGGTTAAGGTAGGTGTGATTTAGCCACTACGAGTACTTGTCGAGTATATTCTTCACTCGGTTCGAGACGGTTAACTCGCCTTTCATGAACTTCTCTTTTGGTTTGGAAAACGGCCGAGTCGCATCGAAGCCCACCTTGCAGCCAAGCTCCTGCTGCTGGTCAGCTGTTGGGTCGAGGCTACTCACGCGAGTGTTGGGGATAACGAGGAGGTCCTCATCCCCCTTGAAGCGGGTAGCTATCGCCCACTCGACCTCTTGCATATTGTAAGGGTCGATGTCAGAGTCCACAACGACGGCGTGCTTGAGGCTCGGGTGCGCTGCGAAGATCGCCATTAGAATGTTCTTAGGGTCCCCCTCACGAACCTTATCAAAGGCTACGATGCAATGGAGCCAACCGTTGCCGCCGAGGGTCATATTGACGCCCTTCACGGTAGGAACGACGTTCATGCAGTACTCCCAGATCCTAACCTCCGGTGGCATCCCCATTAGGAGCATGTGCTCACTACCGCTGGGGAGGAGACCATGATAGATGTAGTCCTTTCTATGCATGATGCCTACGAGCTCCACAACTGGCTGCTTTCGCTTTACGTCGAAAGTTCCGGAGAGGTCCACGAATGGACCCTCATCCGCATCCTCGTCGAGTCTAATCCGGCAATTCAACACTAGCTCCGCGTCCCTTGGGGCGAGCGCATCTACATACTTACACCTCACTAACTTTAATGAACCCCCGAGCAGGTTGTTTGCAACATCGTATTCGCATACCCCCCATGCCGCGGGAATACTCGCAGCGAGCAGCACTGCTGGGTGGAGCCCGATGCTTATACAACAGTCGAGCGTTTTTTTACCAGCTTGTCTGGCGAGCTGTGTCAACCTGTGGAGGTGCCGGGGAACTATCCTGATCGTCATGCGCCGAGGGTCCATAACCATGAGCCTGTGATAACTGACATTCTCAATTTTCCCGTCGGGGCTCTTCGCGTAAAGGATGCCCGAGGTGATAAACGGACCAGGATCACCGTTGAAGTGGGTGAGCACTGGGATCTTAGTCAGATCGCCTTCTTCGACGACCTCTGTGACGGGCCCCTTCTCCACAACTTCGCATCGTGTAGGGTTTTTGATTGCCTGCTGAAGACGTGGATAAAGATCCTTAGCGTTGATTCCTAGTCCGTGGAGTATTCGGTCTCGCGTCCCGCAGACGCCGCCGACAACCTTCACGTCGTAGCCCTTCACTTTCTCGAAAAGCAGCACCTTTCCAGCGTCAAATCTCTGCAATGCAGCGGCTATCTCAAGCCTAGTGCTTAAGGGTTCTTTAATCTTGATGAGATCATTCTTCTCCTCAAGTTGTTTCAGGAATGATCTGAGGTCACTCATTTCTTCTCCTCCGTTACTCGTTTGGCCAGTTCGAGCAATTTCTTCACCATCAACTCCCCATAGCCTTGGGAGAGGTGTGTGGAGACGAGGGACATCTTCCCATATCTCGATGCAATATAGGTGCCTAGTATCCTCCCGATCAGTTGATCTCTGTCGCCGAGAAGCTGCGAGGACGCCATCCCAGGTAGCGTAACTGTTGTAGAGCCAAGCTTCGGCTCCTCTCCTTCCCAGAGGATCGTTATCACGGCGTTCTCTAACTCCAATACGGCGAAGTGGATGGTCTTTCCCTCCACCTCCATGCTCTCGACCCGGAAGGCTAGGCTCATTAACCGGAAGTAGCCGCGGCATGAGTTAAGCCTATCCCACACGACGCTGAGTAAACTTCGACGCCGTTGAAAGTCCTAGTCATCTCCGATGTGCACAGTAACCTCGCAGCCCTCGAAGCTGTCCTCGACGATGCTGGTCTATGGGACGCCGCTGTCTGCGCTGGGGACGTCGTCGGGTATGGGCCCTACCCGCAGGAATGCATCGACAAGCTCTACTTCAAGGGATTTAGATGCGTCTCCGGCAACCACGATAACGCCGTCGCTACAGTAGAGACAGACTGGTTCAACGACGACGCTCAAGAGGCGATAAGAGTCAACAGGGGCCAGCTCTCAGCTGCAAGTATAAGGTGGCTCGAGTCCCTCCCGCATGGGCTGCGGCTGGAGTTGAACGGGCTGAAAATGTCGGTATACCACGGTAGCCCGACCCAACCCCTCACGAGTTACATCTTCCCCGACGCCGCCGAAACACATGCTGAGAGGTTCCTTGCACTAACAGGAGCCGACATCCTCGTTCTCGGCCACACCCACGTCCCCTACAGGGTTGAGAGAAGCGGACGACTCATGCTCAACCCAGGTTCCGTGGGCCAGCCCCGCGATGGCAACCCCCAAGCAAGCTACCTCCTCCTATGGACGAACCCCCTCAGGGTAGAGCACAGGCGGGTAGAGTATAACATAGACTCTACAGCAGAGGCGATAGAAGCCGCCGGCCTTCCACACAGATTCGCAACCCGCCTTTACAGGGGCACGTAACTAAGTATAGCTACTTAAATAAAAGCGGAGTAACCCTAATGGTTGAAAAGCCATGGCCGAGAAAGGGAAAGCCGCTGAGCAGCAAGCCAAGAAGGCGAGTAACGGCTTTCTTTCCAGCTTAAGGCTAAGCAGGGCAAATGCCATAGAGATCACCGCCCTCGGCCTAATCCTCACCATCGCCATAGTCATCAGGGTACTACTGCTTAGGTGGGGGACCTACCTCAACGAGTACGACCCCTACTTCTGGTACAGGATATCAGAGTATATTGCCAAGAATGGGTACGCTGCCTACTTCACGTGGCACGACACCCTCAGCTGGTACCCTCAGGGAAGAGATATAGCCCTAAGTAGCTACCCAGGCAACCCATTCTCGGCTGTGTTCCTCTGGCAGTTACTTAACGCGATCCAACTAAAGGTCGCCGTCTTCGACGTCGCCATGTATTTTCCCGTTTTCATGGCGACATTGGTGTGCATCTTGGCCTACTTTTTTGGTAAGGACTTTGGCGGGAAAGGGGTAGGCA
>JBGPRA010000236.1:0-3005 GCA_041489375.1 Bathyarchaeia archaeon
AGGAAGATGAAGCGCATAGTCGCCTTGAAAAATATGGGTACAATGAGTTCCCACGCGAGAAACTTAGCCGAGTACGAGTACTAATCCGGCAGTTCATGAACCCCATCTACCTCATCCTACTCGCCTCCTCAGTCATCGCCTACTTTTTTGGCGAGTTCGAGCAGTCGATAGCTATCATCTCGATGATCATACTCAGCGCCGTGCTCGGGTTCTACAACGAGTACAAGGCTGAGAAGATCGTCGCAGCTCTGACGGAGAGGGTTTCCCCCAAGGCACTCGTGACTAGAGATGGGAAAACCTACGACCTGAGCGCTAGGGAGCTGGTCCCCGGAGACATCGTACACGTCTACATCGGTGACATCGTGCCAGCTGACATGCGACTCATCGAGGAAAAGGACCTACAGGTAGACGAGGCAACCCTCACAGGGGAATCCTTCCCCGTTGAAAAGACCACAGCTCCTCTGAAGCTGGATCATCCTACCCCCCAACAGATTACAAACCACCTCTTCATGGGGACTACCATTAGCCAGGGTACCGGAAAGGCCGTCGTTACGAAGACTGGGAAAAACACTCAATTCGGGGCAATCTCATTGAGCCTCTCCAGGCCACACCCACCAACAGACTTCCAAAAGGGCCTTACAAGTTACGGCAACATGATACTCACATTCACAGTTTCACTCGCCATCGGTATCTTCGCCCTCAACATCCTCGTCGGAAAGCCCATGATAGACGCCCTACTCTTCAGCCTCGCCATCGCCATCGGGCTAGTTCCAGAGCTCATGCCAGCAATAGTAACCATCTGCCTCAGTCAGGGCGCTGGCAAGATGGCCGAGAAGCAGGTCATAGTCAAGCGCCTCGTCTCCATCGAGGACTTCGGCACCATGGATGTCCTCTGCACCGACAAGACTGGGACGCTCACAGAGGGGAAAATAATCCTAAGGGAGTACCCCTCCCTCAAGGATGTGGAGGACGACCTGATCCTTACCTTCGGGATGCTCTGCAACTCCGCCATCGTCAACGACAAGATAATCGGCAACCCAATGGACGTTGCCATCTGGGACTACGCTCTCAAGACGGGTAAAAACGAGTTATCAAAGTCGTACACGAGATTAGACGATGTTCCCTTCGACTACAAGCGTAGGTTAATGTCCGTCGTCGTGGAGAATGGGGGCAAGATCCTGATGATTACGAAGGGTGCCCCAGAGTCGTTAATGGACCGGTGCACCCTGGCAGAGATTAACGGGAATAAGCTACCCTTCAACCAGTATAAGGATGAGATCAATGGGAAGCTCGCCCGTTATTCGGGAGCTGGTTACCGCACCCTCGCTATCGCATATAAGGAAATAGATCGTAGACCGAGCTACACACCCACCGACGAGACAAACCTCACCTTACTTGGTTTCCTAGTCTTCACTGACCCACCCAAGGAGGACGCGAACAAGGCCATCTCCCGTCTCAAGGAGATGGGCGTTGATGTGAAGATACTCACAGGGGACAACGAGCTCGTCGCTAAGAAGATCTGCGAGGACATAGAGATCCAGTGCAGGAGAATAGTGACCGGCTCCGAACTCATGGCGATGAAGCCTGAGGAGCTCGGCGCCGCCGTCAACGAGACTACCGTTTTCGCTAGGGTCACACCTGACCAGAAGCTCTCAGTTATCAAGGCCTTGAAAGCGAACGGAAAGGTCGTCGGCTACCTCGGCGATGGCGTGAATGACGCCCCAAGCTTGTTTGAGGCTGACGTCGGTATAAGTGTCGAATCTGCAGTCGACGTCGCGAAGGAGGCTGCCGACATAGTCCTCCTCGACAAGGACTTGATGGTGCTAGCTAACGGCATCATAGAAGGTAGGAAGATCTTCGATAACACCCTCAAATACATACTAATGGGGACTAGCAGCAACTTCGGCAACATGTTCAGCGCTGCGGCGGCGAGCATCTTCCTCCCATTCCTTCCAATGCTCCCCATGCAGATCCTCTTCATGAACCTCCTATACGACACTGCCAACATGACTCTCCCAAGCGACAACGTTGACGACGAGTTCGTAATGAAGCCGAAGAAGTGGGACATGGGCTTCGTCAGGAAGTACACTCTCTTCTTCGGCCCCTTCAGCAGCCTATACGACTTCCTAACCTACGGGATAATGCTCTTCATCTTCGCAGCCTCCCCAGCCCTCTTCCAGAGCGGCTGGTTCGTAGAGTCCTTCGCAACTGAGATTCTTGTTATCTTCGTCATCAGGACTAGGAAGACGCCCTTCTACAAGAGCCGCCCCGGTAAATGGCTCACGATCCTCACCCTCAGCTGCCTCGCCCTTGGAATAGCCATACCATTCACACCGCTGGGAACCTTCCTAGGCTTCATACCCCTGCCGCCTACCTACTGGCTGCTCCTGGTGCTGATGGTGGTGACCTACCTTCTCCTAGTGGACGCTGGTAAGGTCTTCTTCTACAAGGTCTGCGGGTACACGTGGTGATCATGATGCTGCCATACCAGGAATTATTCACGTGGTGGGCTGCGACTATCACCACCGGTATCATGTTCCTAGTCGTTGTGAGTTCGGCGATATACTACTGGAGGAAGAGACCTGTCAAGACGAAGAGTAGCGCTTCGAAGATTTTGAGGGAGTTCGCCTTCGTCTGGGCATTAATGATCCTTCTCATCCTTTACCTCATCTCTATTAACCTAGGCTCGTACATTCTATTCGCCATAGGAAACGTGGTAGTCGAGATACTTCTTCTAATCTACGTCTACATCAATAGATAATCACAATTTAATTGCACGCGCTCGAAGCCTATCGCGTGCGCGATTAGAGCCGTGTCGGGTGAGTTCAGCATCTGGTTTCTTCGTCGCTGGAAGCGACTCGTCGCGCGCGCTCCTATGTTAAACGTTTTCAGGAGCTCCGATGTCCGGGCAGCATCCCAGTTAGTTCCGCAGGCCATTAAACGCTTTCTTACTCATGTTTTTAAGCTTTCTCTCCGTCAACCCCCTGTTCTCCCCTCGATAAGGC
>JBGPRA010000237.1:0-2960 GCA_041489375.1 Bathyarchaeia archaeon
CTCAACACCCAGGGCATATCCTATTACCTCGGCGGTCTGCATCGCCCTCCTCAGATCGCTGGAGACGATTCTACAAGTCTGATCTGATAACTCCCCTTTCAGTCTACGCGCCGTCGCCTCGGCCTGCCTAAAACCCAACTCGGTCAGTGATGTATCAGTCCAACCCCCAGTAAGGTCGCTGACATTGCTCTCCGACTCCCCGTGACGCACAAGAATGATAGGCATAGCTTTTCAGGTACTTCACTTTAGTTGAATATAAGTATAGACTCACCCAAAGCTTGGTCCTCTCCCCCTGCATTTTCCATAATCATTAATTGAGTCGCCTCCTTTTTTGATAACTCTTTTCAACCCTTATGTAAAGAAGGATCCGTGAAGGTCTACTACGAAGCCAACAAAAAGCGTTGGAACGAACTCGTCGGCATTCACACCAAGTCAGGTAGCTACGACGTTAAAGGTTTCCTACGCGGAAAGAGTAGCTTACACGCCCCTGAGCTAGAAGCCCTCCCTGACGTTGAGGGGAAAACCCTCCTCCACCTGCAGTGTTACTTCGGCTTGGATACCCTTAGCTGGGCGCGCAGGGGAGCGAAGGTGACAGGTGTGGACTTCAGTGACAAAGCGATTGAGATGGCGCAACTCCTCGCCCATAAGGCGGAGCTCGAGGCAGAGTTCATCAACTGTAACATCTACGACCTTCCCCAATACCTCGACAGGGAGTTTGACATCGTCTATACGAGTTATGGTGTCCTCATGTGGCTCAACGATATTGATGAGTGGGCGCGCATCGTAGCGAGGTATCTGAAACCAGGTGGTACCTTCTATGTCGCCGAGTTTCACCCCTTCGTCTGGATATTCGACGACGACCACCCAACACAACTCGTAATAAAATATGATTACTGGCATAAGACGGAGCCCGACCACTACATCAGCGAGGAAGCTTACGCCTCGGGTGGCTTGAAGTTAAAGAACACCGATGAATATGGCTGGGCGCATCCATTGGGTACTGTTGTCACTGCCCTCATCGACTCAGGCCTCACTATAGAGCTGCTCCGAGAGTACCCCTTCACCGTCGATGAGGACCAGTTCAAGTTCCTAAAGAAAGACCCTGAGGGCTACTGGAGACTTCCAGGAGACCCTATCCCTCTCATGTACAGCATCAAGGCGACGAAGCGCTGAGAAATCAGTTTTGCGCTGAGCTCTCCGAGCACTTACCGAGGAGGTGCAGAGGCGTATAATTCTCCCACGTTTCGAATAGAGTCCGAGTTGACGCAGAACAAGATGGTGGTTTTCTCACCTTCTCTTCCCCTGATTCTTGGGGAAGCCCCTCTTGAGTATCCTCTTCTCGAGGTACCTCTTCGGCTTCTTTACCTTCTTCCTCTCCACGGTAGCAATTTCCAATTCGATCGATTCGTAATAGTTGATCGCTGTTAAAAAATAATCACCCAGGCACACGAGACATTGGTCTTTTACTTGTGAAAACCAGTATTTGGTGACTATATTATTGATACATAATTGCTTTAACAATGCCTCCTAGGTGGTTTTAATTAAATCTGGAGCCTAAGACATTGTCAAACATCGAAGCAACGCACCTCTCAAAAAGGTTCGGTAACTTAACCGTCCTTAACAATATATCCCTTAACGTCTCCAAAGGAGAGTTCTTTGGCTTATTTGGCTCGAACGGCGCCGGCAAGACTACCCTCCTAAGAATACTAACTGGGCAACTCTCTGCAGACTCCGGCGAAGTCAGAACCGCCGGTTACTCAATCTCAGATCCAATCTCGATTAAGAGAAGCGTTGGAATCGTTCCTGAAGCAGAGTCGCCACCAACTTTTCTCACAGCAAAAGAAGCAGTAGAACTATCTTGTTTGTTGAGAAATCTAAATAATGTAAGCGAAAGAGTAGAGAGATGGCTTGATTTCTTTGATCTTCAGGAGAAAAGCGACGTACTCTGTCGAGACCTTTCGAAGGGGCAGAAACAGAAGCTTATGCTGATTTCAGCATTCATCCATGAACCATCGATCCTATTTCTCGACGAGGCTTTCATCAATCTAGACCCAATCTATCAACGCAACCTCAGAGGATATCTGAAGAGCCTCGTAGAAGAGGGCCGGACAATCTTCATGTGCACCCATATACTTGAGATAGCGGAGAAACTCTGCAGTCGAGTAGCTGTCATCGACAAGGGAAGCATCGTCGCTCAGGGTAGCATCGACGAACTTAGATCCCAAGAAGGAGAAAACCTAGAGGAGATCTTCATACGCGCGGTGAAGAATGAAAATGCGCATCTTCCTTGATGTCGACAAACAGCTCCTAATCGACATGATAAAAGAGGAGTTTAGACTACATAGATCATTAGTCGGTGGATTAGGCTCAGCCTTTTTTCCATTCATAATTTTTATCATGACAGCTACCTGCGCATTCATAACACCACTAATTGCCAGAAATCTAAACCAATCAACACTGCTTCTAATGTTACACGCTGCATCCATAATCTACGGTTTTTACGTTGGTGGATTCGGAGCAATGGGGGAGCAAATAATGACCCGGCGCCTCGGCCAGGTTAATATGCTTTTACAACTTCCACAAATTTACCCGATTAGCGTGAAGAAGGTAATGGCGATATTCTTCATCAAGGACTCTCTCTTCTACCTAGTCTACACCTATGTACCTATGATCCTCGGAATCAGCATCGCTGCCCCATACGTAGGCGTATCAACCTTTGGTACTCTTCGACTAGGTGTAACTGCATTCTTGGCCTTCATGATCGGAATGGGGCTAAGCTTCGTAAGCTCTGCCGTCTTGACAAGATCTAGGATATTCGGAGCATTGGCTTACATCATCATACTTGCTATAGTTACGTTGGTTTACCCACTGAACATTCTACAGCCTCAACAGGTCCTTCTCCCCCTTGCGTATTGGACTGATCGTTCACTCGTTTGGCCGATATTGTCGGTAATTCTATC
>JBGPRA010000238.1:0-2889 GCA_041489375.1 Bathyarchaeia archaeon
CCAGTCTCTGAGAACAGCGTGGAAACCCGTCTTCGATGTGTCGTACACTATTCCTTTCATTGTAGAATAACGCTTCACGGTATCTTTTAAATTTTATCCAAATTAACTCAGGTATCGCGCGCGCGAGGTGTGTGTGGGCTATAGCCTTATCCCGTGTTCCACCCGATACACAACCGTGAAAGTGAATGGCGGACCTAACAGCACGTCAAGCAAATGAATGTTACCGATTCAAAATAGGTGCCTTCGACTGCACGATTGTCAGCGACGGCACCCTAGCATATAAGCCTCCAACCTTCCCACCACCACCCACATTCCTTTTCACCAACGCTAAAAAAGAAGAACTGGCACAAGTGCTTCACAGACATAATCTGGATCCAGAAAAATGGACAGAATGGGTAAGCCCGTACCTCTGCTTGGTAATCAACACCGGCGAAAACGTCGTGCTTGTGGACACGGGCGCAGACGACCTCGGCCCGAACACGGGAAAACTTCCAAAGAACCTAAAGTCCAACGGGATCTCGCCTGAGGACATAGACACGGTAATCCTCACACACGGACACCCTGACCACATCGGCGGTAACACAACAAGTGGTGGAAAGTCAGCTTTTCCAGACGCCCGCTTCATCATGTGGAAAGATGAGTGGAATTTCTGGAACTCTGATGAAGCGGAGCTGAGGCTCGAACACAGCAAGGAGGTCCTCCTCGGCTTCGCACGTAAAAACCTTCCACCGATTCGAGGTCAGGTTGACCTGGTCGAACACGAGAAGGAGATTGTGCCTGGTATATGCGCTATCGCTGCTCCCGGCCACACGCCGGGTCACATGGCTCTATCCATCTCCTCAGAGGGTGAAAAACTGTTATGCGTTTCCGATGCGTTCCTACATCCAATCCACGTGGAGCAGCCTGAATGGCATGCAGTTGTTGATTTTGATCCGGTGCAAGTCGCTGAAACTAGGAGACGGCTTCTTGGTATAGCTACTAGAGAGAAGGCCTTGGTGTTTGCTTTTCACTTCGCTTTTCCGGGCCTGGGTTTTGTTACCTGGAGTGAAAAAGGGTGGCGATGGCAACCGCGTATGCCATAGTCTTATCCTTTGCGCGCGCGAATAGAATAAGGTGTTGGTAATACAATTCTTTTAATCACGTTATATCGTAATACAATCTATGAGTGCGGACATAATTACTGGAATAGATAACCTATCCTTACTGCTTCTATGTGCTCTTATCGCTCTAGAATTATATGGTTTCATTATTGGTAATGATATTCTATTAATCGTCGGTTTCGTTGCGGTCGTGGTTTTATACATAGTTAGAATACGGAATAGACAAGTATCTAGCACATAATAAGGTATTTTCTATGCTACACTGATCAAAGCATGAACTTCCAATTATGCGAGGTCCGATTATACGCGCGCGAGGTATGAAAGAAAGGCGCACACTTAGTTAGCTATCTCTTACTTTAGGCGGCTTTATGAAAAACTTCGGCACGATCAATAGTGCAGAGCCTGCCGCAGCGAATGTGAGCCCTAATTGCTCCAAGCTTAGAGGCACCATTTTAAGCACACCACTTAGAGGAGGGAAATAAACGGCTCCCATCTGAAGTAGGAAAGAGACAACTACAGCCACCAATAAGGATGAGTTACTGGTAAAAGCATCCCAGCCTTGACTGAAGACGTGCCGGGTCTCGCTCCGAACCTGGAAGACTAACGCAAGCTCAAAGAGAACGATGCTAGTAACGCATACAGTTCGCGCGACTGCAGGATCAAAAGTCCAACCAAGAACAAGATAATATGGAATAAAGTCGGCCACAAAGGCTACGAGCGCAGCGAACACGATGAAAACCCAGAACCTGTCGAGCAGTCCCTCTCGAGGATCTCTTGGAGGACGATCCATCAAACCCTTCTCCCCCGGATCATTGCTAAGAGCTACCGCTGGCAACCCGTCAGTGACGAGGTTAATCCAGAGCACCTGAATGGGCAGAAATGGTACAGGCAACCCAAGACTAGTAGTGGCTAGAATTAGGAGGAACTCGTCAAAGTTGGCGCATAACATGAGGCGAACATACTTGGTAATATTGCTGTAGATCCTGCGACCACCCTCCACCGCTTTAACTATGGTGGCGAAGTTGTCGTCCTCAAGGATCATGTGAGCAGCTTCCTTCGTCACGTCAGTTCCTTTAATCCCCATGGCTATGCCTATGTCAGCGGCCTTCAGGGCTGGAGCGTCGTTAACTCCGTCACCCGTCATGGCGACGATGTGCCCCTTCTCCTTGAGGGCCTGCGCAATCCGGGTCTTGTGCTGAGGGCTGACACGGGCGCAGACTCGGATTTCATCAACGATGGAGTCGAGCTGCTCCTCCGATAGCTCGTTAATATAGCCACCCACCAAGACGCTGTTCGGGGTTTCGTGGTCAAGTATCCCAACCTGCTTAGCTATGGCTCTGGCGGTGAGCACATGATCCCCCGTGAGCATTACGGGGCGGATGCCCGCGCGTTTAGCGGCTGTAATTGCCTCCTTCGCCTCCTCTCGGGGAGGATCAATCATCCCGACAAGTCCTACGAACGTCAATCCTTTCTCAGCATCCTCGATCGAGGGCATAGAGGAACCAGCAGGGTAGTCCCTGTAGGCGAGTCCGATTACTCGAAGGGCGTCCCCAGCCATCTGCTTCATAGCTGATGAAAAGTAATCATGATCTCCTTGTGTTAGATTGCGAACCTCCTCTTCATCACGGATAGTATTGCAGACCAGAAGGAGTTCCTCGGGGGCACCCTTCACATATGATCGGAGACCACCGCCAGCGAGCCTGTAGACCACGCTCATCCGCTTCCGTATAGAGTCAAAGGAATACTCGGCCACTAGTTTGTGGTCTTCTTCATTCAATCGTTTGAGGCC
>JBGPRA010000239.1:0-2885 GCA_041489375.1 Bathyarchaeia archaeon
AGCGCGTAATACTCTATAGGTTCCAGTCTCTCCCGATGTCGGCGTTCAACGGGTACCCTTCTGCTCCGCCGAACATAAGAGACCCAGGGAGCAAGAGGATACACGAAGCTGCAGCGCGAGTAAATATGAGGGCAAAAGATAGTATGCTCGGTGGGGTAATTCGCGTAGTTGTAGCTGAGAGGTACAACAGAGATAAGCGTTTTTTAGTAGCCTATCCCCTTAAACACGGCCCGGTGATACTCATTGAGTCCCCCCAGCCATTTGAGGGTAGAGTAATTGACGTTAAAGTAACGGGAGTTGCCTCAGAGAGAATGGTCCATGGTATCCCAGTCGCTATGTTTTAATGGAAGCTGATCGAGTGCTAATGCTGGTTGAACCTCTTGTCCATCGACGAGCCTAAAAAGGAACAGCAGGCGCCCGCTGAGGGACCCGTATATGAGTGCGTTCAGTGTGGCAGACGAGTGAGTTTCGAGGACCTAGAGAAGTACATTAGCTTCAGGTGCCCCTATTGCGGCTACAGGATCTTCAGGAAGGTCCGGGCCCCGATTGTGAAGAGGGTTAAGGCGAGGTAAGTTCCATGAGTAAGAACCTTTCCCTTGAGGAGAAGCGTGCCCAACTAATCATAAAATACAGAAATCTAACATCCGAGACGGAGAAACCAGTCAGCGAAGAGGATAGGCTCGTCTATAGACTACATGATAAGAAGAACCAGCTCATCATTATGCACGCCGTACTCGGGCAGAAGACTATTGGGATTAGCTACGTGAGGGAGCTCAAGGAGATGGTTGAGAAAGAGGGCGCCTCTAGGGGCATCCTCGTCGGAGACGGAAAGTACACTTATTCTGCTCGTAGCAGCGCAGAAGAACTAGGAATCGAATTGATCCCACCGACGCTACCAACCTTCGATATATTTGAGCACGCACTAGTTCCTCGCCACGAAATTGTATCCGAAGAAGAGCTCTCTGAGGTGAACAAGAAGTATCACGCGGAGCCCTTCCAGTTTCCATGGATTAAGGTCAACGACCCAATCGCTATCATTCTCGGTGCGAAGAGGGGCGATGTAGTCAAGATCACGCAAAAGAGTGAGACCGCTGGGACAGCGATCTCATACAGGTACGTCGTTTAATTCTTCTTATCCACTGGCTTCTCTCTGCCTAGTTCATCTAGAATTACCATAGCTTCTCCAAGTGGCATCCCCATGCGCTCCGAGAGCTCTTCGGGAGATACGTCAGGCTTTTCGGGTATGATGATTTCTTTGATGTACGCCTTGTGGCTCTTATATAGAGGTAGACTGTGGGCTGTTTCTACAAGGACCCCCCATAGGGGACTTTTTTCTAGATCGCTGTTCACGTTGTCCTATCCTCGCCTCATCTTGTCGTACATTTTGTCGAGGCTCCAGCGAAGGCTGCTCTGTATCTCTCGAAGGCGTCTCTCGCCGCCATAGTTGTGGACAGTGAGAATCTTAATGGTCTCCCCGTCAGCCTCGACTTCGTAGTTTAGGACCTGTTCGAGCGTAATCTCGCCTGTTGCAGCTCGCGTCTCGTCATTTGTCCTCATGTTATCGAGTACTCGGTCGAGTAAGAATGATTGAAATGGGGGTGTCGATGTCATGAAGGTGAGACCTTCTCTTGGTGTGAAGACTATTTTGTCGTCATCAACCTGAACCCTCCCGAGTATGGTTCCGTCCTTCGCTTGGATTGAGGAGCTATCGGTGATCGTCTCCGGCGTCACCGTAACAGGTTGCTTATGTTCCTCCAGTTTCAGTTCGGTTGGCTTCATAGCTTGAAAGGCTGGGGAAGGTTGGTTGAAACCTTGTTTTACTATTGCCTTGTCAATTTCGACCATAGCCAACTTTAGGTCTTCGATCTCTGTCTGAAGCTGCTCGGTACGCTCCTCAAGATCAGCACGCATCTTGAGTAGTTTACGTATATCTGACTCGCTGCTCATGGAGGTCCCAACTTGGGTGGGCTCTAAATCTAGTGGAGCGTCGACGTTTAAAGCCATATACCTCTTAGTGCCCCGCCTTTTTTATTCTGGTGGCGGCCTTTTCCCAGTGGTGATCTGGTGCTGGGAAGGAGATTTGTTGAAAAGTACTACGAGCTTAGCAGAGAGAAGGAGAGCTTTCTTTGTGTTGGTCTTGATCCAGCGACGCGGGCTTTCAGGGAGAAGTTCGTTGTCCCGCAGCCCCTCATCGATCGACATGGGATATCAGCGGGGTTGGAGCGGTTCTGTGTCAATTTTGTTGAGGCTGTAGCGCCCTACACACCAATAATTAAACCGAATGCCCAATTCCTAGTCTATCCCCTCGGTTTTGATGGGTTAAAGGCGATAGCGGATGCCATCCATGAAGGTGGTTGTCTATCGCTTCTAGATTGTAAGTTATCAGATATTGGAACCTCTATGGACGCTGCCTTACATTGGATAGGGGAGCTCGGCTTTGATGCGATAACCTTTAGCCCATTTCCAGGTTATAAGAACGGTGTGGATTCAGTATACAGGTGGTCTGAAGAGAGACAGAAGGGAATATTTGCACTCTGTAGGATGTCCAACTCCGGCACGCATGATTACCAGTCGAGGCTTATGGACGGTATCCCTTTTTATCAGCGTTTGGCTAAGGATGCTGCTGACCACGGCTCGAATGGTTTCGTAGTTGGCTGTACAGCGACCGAGGAGCTGGGCGTAGTGAGGGGGATAATCGGTGAGGAAAGGTTGATACTCGCGCCAGGTCTCGGCCCACAGGGCGGAGACCCTGCAACAGCCATAAGACTCGGCTCAAACAGTCAAGGAGAGGGACTCCTCGTCTCCTCCAGTCGCTCAGTGAACTACGCTTACGAACTCATGGGCTGGGATTGGGAGAAATTCGCTGAGGCCTCAGCGATCCAGGC
>JBGPRA010000240.1:0-2751 GCA_041489375.1 Bathyarchaeia archaeon
AGCCGCTGCAAAGTTGCTCAAGGAGGAGGCGTGGCGTCAGATACTCAGTAGCCTTGTCGTCTGCTTCTTCGCCAGGGGCATCTACGACAAGGACACTGTCCTAAAGACTCTGGAGACGGCGGGGCATCACAAGGTGCCACCGGAGTCCCTCGATAAGCTAGGAGTCGAGATACTCCGGGAGAAAAACAGGTTCAAGGAGAGGGAGGGCTTCAAGCCGAGAGAGCTCCGCATACCGGGGCGCGTCTTCGAGACCCCCTCCCCACTCGGGAAAGTAGAAGAGAAGTATATTCGGGAGTCGGTGGAGGAGTTCTACAGGCTTCTCTATACTTAGTGTTTCTCGATATGGAAGACTTCCCTGAGTTCCTCTGAGACTGGACTTTCGTCGGGATTAGAAGGCATTAGCTCCCTCATATACGTCCACCAACGCTTACAGATCGACGTCTCCGCTATTGCACCCCACTTTGCTTCATCCTCTACCTCAACGTAGGCGAATAACTGACGAGTATCTTTGTGGAGGAAGATAGTGTAAGTTGAGACACCGTAGTCCTTTAGCGTCTCCTCGAGCTCAGACCAGATGGGATTGTGGCGCGCCTCGTATTCTGCCTCCCTGCCGGGGTGGAGACTCATCACAAACGCCTTCCTGATCACAACGTGTCACTCCGATAGGTCGTGTATATCAACCTCAAGTCTATCAGTGTCGAGGATGCCGAAACTACTCCTCCCTGAGACGTAGCCGCAGACCTCACCGGGATTAATGACAAGCATCGACCTCCTCTTCTCCACCTTTACCTTGTGGTCGTGCCCATGGACCACAACATCATAATCACCATGTGCAGTGAGGGATCGTAGCAGCGCGTCATCGTGGCCGTGGAGTAGAGCTATCCTCCTGCCTCCCACTTCAACCTCTGCAAAGTTGCCAACGATCTCCTTCCCGACCGCTGCGTATACCTCCCTCAGCTTCTCTCTCTCGGCGCAGTTGTTCCCAAGAACCCCTATCATCTCCGCCTTAAGCTCGGAGTAGGGCTTAGCGGTGAAGGGGCTTATGTAATCACCAGCGTGGAGAACGAGGGAGACGTCGAGACCATTCAGGCGCCTGATGACCTCCTTAATCATGGGTACATTGTCATGGGTATCGGAGATTAGGCCGAGACGCATCAGTCCTTCCTCCCAGCGTGGTAGAGAATGTCGCGTACCCTGAGTATCTCCAAAGTACTGGTGCGGCCTGGCGCTTCGAGTGTGGAGCCAGAGACCACCATTATGGTATCCGACTCCTTCACCAAGCCGTCCCTGAGAGCTTTATTCACCGCCCTGATTATTAGCTCATCCCTGTCGTTGCTCCACTGGACATCTAGTGGCTCGACCCCCCAGAATAGGCGGGTCCTCCGCGCTATCTTCGCCTCGCGGACCACAGCGAGTATGCGTGTGGATGGTCTGTACTTACTCACCATTAAGGTTGTGAACCCGGTGCGGGTAACGGTGAATATTGCTGCCGGCTTCACGGACTCGACTGCCTGGCTGGCGAGGCTACCAATAATGTCGGGAATGGGTTGCCCCTCCCATGGTCTCTGTGCCCTCCTCAACGTAGCACCCGCCTCTACCACGCGGCTTATGCTCTCCATCACGCGGACAGCCTCGACGGGGTGAGCGCCAATCGCTGTCTCCTCACTCAACATCACTGCGTCAGCTCCGTCGAGGATGGCGTTGGCCACGTCGCTAGCCTCCGCTCGGGTGGGGCGGGGATTCTCCACCATCGACTCAAGCATCTGGGTCGCGACGATGACCGGCTTACCTGCGTCGTAGCACTTTGCGATGATCTTCTTCTGGAGCAGGGGAATGTCCCAGGGCGGTACCTCGATGCCGAGGTCTCCGCGTGCCACCATGACCCCATCGCTAGCGTTAATGATCTCGTCGATGTTAGTGATGGCCTCGCCGTGCTCGATCTTGCTGATGACGGGTTGGTCGCCATTCATTGCTTTGATCGCTTCTTTGACGGTTTCGATGTCTTTCCTACTTCTGATAAATGAGGCAGCGAACCAGTCCGCGCCTGCTTGAACGCCGAACTCGATTCCCTTGAGGTCCTGTTCAGTGGGTGGGTGGATGCTAAGGGATGCCCCGGGGGCATTTACACCCTTGTGGCTGCTGGCCTCCCCACCGCTGACTACTTTGGCCTCGAAGCCCTTGAAGTCGCTGTTGACCTTGATGATGTCGAGTTCGATGAGACCATCGTTTATAAAGATGTGACCGCCTGGGTGGACCTCGGCGGGCAGCTTCGCGTAGTTAACGGGGAGGGTAAGTCCCTCACCGATTACGTTCTCTGTTGTGAAATTAACTGCATCTCCCTCCCTGAGTTGGATGGGCTCCTTAAGCTCTCCGAGGCGTATCTTGGGGCCAGGTAGGTCAACGAGGACTGCTACTGTGCCGAGGCTCTTTATAGCACGTACCGTGTTCCTGTGGTCGTCTAGATTACCATGGCTGAGATTGACACGTGCGACGTCCATTCCCCCCGCCGCCATCTCCCTAAGGATGTCGGGTCTCTTACTCGCGGGCCCTATTGTGCAGACGATCTTGCTCCTTGCGTAACCATCCATTTTCCTTCGACTATCTATAAGACGCTGGGTTCTTATCCCCTGCGCCTAGGATATCTTAAGACCCGAGTTGCGCTGCGCAGTGATCCTACACGCTCCTATCGGAGGTGGAAAGACAACAACTGCCCAGGCTGTGGTGGAGAGGGCGAAGGCTGACGGGATCAAG
>JBGPRA010000241.1:0-2731 GCA_041489375.1 Bathyarchaeia archaeon
AGACTCGTTCCTTGATGAGGGTCTCGACCTCACCTTGGATGAGGCGTGCGACCTCGCGCTGGGTTAGTAAGACGTAACCATTTTTTACGATGCGGTTAACGAGCTTCCATTTGTCCTCGTGGAAGGATGAGGAGGAACGGAGATAGTCGTTGAAGTGGAGTCGGAAATCGTGGAGGACGCCATCATATCGCTCGCCAGAATCTTTGAGATCCCATCCGAAGGAATCTCTCGCTATCTGGGCGAGTTTGTCACGCTCTTCGCCCTGTAGTAGGAAGTAGACTCGGACGGCTTCGGCGAGTGCATAGCGCCTGCTGAGGAACGGCTCACCCTTTATTGAGACAAACATGACTGCTACAGGAAAGCTGAGTAGTTCAGTTAAAACGTCGTCCAGGCGTTCGTCGATAGCGCCGTCCTCGATGGCTTGTACAACTCGCTCCGTGGCTCTGTCCAGGACCTTTTGGTATGTCGGATCAGTAAGATCGTCTAGCTGGAGGTTCAGGGCGTCGACTAGCTTCGCTGCCTCGGTGAGGAACGGGTACTTCGCTGCCTCCCTCTCCAGCATGTCCTTCAGCCTCTCTGGTGCACCGGTTGAAAAAAGGTTTCCTCCAAGGTCATTCGAATGCCTCAATACACGCGCGGTGTTAGTGGGACTTTATAGAATCGCGCGCTCGAAAGTCTCTATTTGAGAATCTCAGTCGGTCGTAAGTGTTATCTATCCTATTCATACAGCTAAAGCTGGTGAAATGATGCGGGAAAATGCCCGTTCGTTAATAATAGTCCTAGGAGGAATTGTGATCGTGGTAGCAGCTGTATTCGGTTACAACATGGCGAGTACAAGTGCTATACAGTCACTACACAATAGATATGACACTGTCATCGAAGCTCACGTTCTTATCCCTCCTGCCACAGCTTCGACTCTCGGTCAGGGCCATGTATCGGAAATATTTACCATTAACACCACCTCTATAGATTTTGGAACCGTATCCCCAGGTGCTAAATCAGCCATCAAGGTATTGGCCATAACTAGTACAGGAGTAATCGAAACGATGTACTTACATGTTGCCACCGACCTCAACACCCCAGGCGTAACTCTTACGGCTAGCGAGACAAAAGACCTCACTATATTCAATCGAAAAATCCTCAGTGTCACCGGAACAACATTCCCAAGTCAAATGACCAAAGACAGGATAACTAAAACTCCTGCCTTCCAAATCGAGGTTGCCCCAAACACCGTTGGTATGGACCTAACCTTCCACATAATCCTCTCGTATAGCTATTTGCCTCCATAACCCTACACAAAATCATCTCGAATTATGGTACCAATTAAAACACACACTTTCTCTTTATAGGTTCAAGATCTTATTTTCTCCCGGGATTCGAAGGAATGAAATATTATCGTCAAGAGAACCTATGAGGCCATCTCGGTTCCTAGGGTTCTCTTTTCCAATGAGATGCGATCTCTTGGGCGGTGGCATACCAGACAGCGGGGAAGCGTTCAATGTAGTTTAGGAGCCTGTCCAGGAGCATGAGGCCCCCGGGTTTCCCGATTATCTGGGGGTGAAACATCGTCGTGTAGCAGAGTCCGTAGTGGTAGTAGCCGTCGAAGGCGTTCGTCCAGATCTGGTATCCGGTCTCGGGGCTCTGTATGCGTGTGTTGTAGCTAGTGCCGGGGTAGTCGGCGAAGAGGTGGAAGTCGTCCATATCGTAGTAGCTGGGGACGATGACGAGGCCGTTCTTGAGCCTGTAAGGGAGGTCGCTGCCCCTCATGCTGGAGTCGTAGAGGAAACCGTTCTCGGCGAGGATGTCATGGGTGTTCAGCCCGACCTCGCCACCGGCGACTCGGTTCCCCACAGGATTGAACCCTGATGCGTTTCTTATGGCGTCTCTAGTAGCGAGTACCCGCCTTGCCTCCTCCTCCTTCGGTAGCTTGATCGTGTCCTCGTGTTTCCATCCGTGGCAAGCGAGCTCATGGCTGTGCCTCCTAATTTCTTTGAAGATATCTGGGTGGTTGACGGCGTTGATCCCCGGGACAAAGAATGTCGCCTTTACCCTGTGCTTATTGAGTAGGTCGAGGAGGCGTGGGTAGACGGGTGCGTTCCACTCGTACTCCCCCAGACTCTTCATTCTAGGCATTTCAGCTATCTTGGGCTTGTTACCCATGAAGACGTACTCGGCATCACAGTCAAAGGTAAGGCATACAGCACACTTGTTGCCGTTCGGCCAGCGAGGACTCTCAGACATCGATCATCTGATGGAAAAGAGCCCTATAAGAGGCTTAAGGAACCTATGAAAAGTTAGTTAACGACGATGTTTTCGAGGTTAAAATAACGCTTCGCGAGGAAACGGATCTTCTTTATGTTCTCCCCATTCTTCCCGATGGCTATGCCTTTATCGTGTGGGTCGACGGTCACCATTGCTATCTTATGTCCATCCATCCTGTCAACAAGTCGGATATCTTTGACTTTCGCTGGCTTTAGAGCGTTTCTTAGAAATTTATCTGGGTCGTCCATGTATTCGAAGATCTCGACCTGCTTGTTCGTCATGGCACGGAAGCGCTTTATCTTCTCTCCTCCCTTCCCGACAGCGAGCCCGACTTCTCCCTTCTTTACGGTGAAGATTAAGCCATCCTCCTCGATGATACAATCCACTACCGTCGCTCCAGTCATGTTCTGTAGCAGCTGGATGAACTTCATCTCATTCTCTGTTATTTTGACGTTGCTTAGCATGTTAC
>JBGPRA010000242.1:0-2724 GCA_041489375.1 Bathyarchaeia archaeon
CGCTGCGGACGACGATGGTAACCCACTAGTAGTCGACTTCTTCGAGGACGTCGCGTTCAACGGCGCTCGACAGGAGGCGATTCAGATGAGCCAGTTCCTTCGTAGGATGGGCGAGTTTGAGCCTGCACGCCTAGGACCAGAAGCGATGGAGTACACAACTCTCCCCCAGGTCCTCAAGGCGCTTGAGCCCCGATTCAAGAAGAATAAGTGAGCTAAGGGGCTCAGCTCTTTTTCTAGAAACTCGACTTAACCTTGTCGGCGAAGACCTGCACATCAGCCAAGTCGGTGAAGCTAAGGGTTATGAGCCCAATCCCTTTATCGACGTATTCAGAGATCTGCACTGAGACCCTCTCAGGCGTACCGAAGCCAGGGCCGATCCTTTGGCGGAGCGCCTCAGGTGACTGCCCACGCATAGCAGCCACCTTCTTTAGCTTCTCCTCTGCTTTGGCCTCCGTGCCCCCGAGGAGGATGCTGAAGCCCGTCGCCTTCCTTATAGAGTCGTAATCCCTTCCAACCTTCTCACAATGGCCGCGGAGCGCGGAAGTCTTCGCCTCAAGCGTCTTCAGATCCCCTGTGAAGAAGTGGCTTATGTTAGCGTGTTTTGCAGCAAGTTGTAGTGTGACCTTTTCTCCTCCTCCCCCAACCATTATTGGGATGGGTTTCTGAATCGGCTGAGGTTTGTTGAGGACGTTCTCCACGTTGTAGATCCTCCCCTTATAGGTAAAGTGCTCGTTCTCGAACATCCCCTTGCAGATCTCTATGGTCTCGCGGAGGCCTCGAAGCCTCTCTTTAGTTGGAGGGAACCTGCCCATAAAGCCATTAAACTCGTCCTCGTGCCACCCGGCGCCGATGCCGAAGATGAGCCGCCCGCCCGAGATTATGTCGACGCTTGTCGCTATCTTTGCGAGCACTGTGGGTTGCCTGTAGCCGTAGCAGCCCACGAGGGGGCCGAGCTTGACCCTCTTTGTCACCGCGGCGAGGCTCGACAGTAGCGTCCAGCACTCGAGTGGGTGGTTCTCCGGCCCCTTCGGGTTCCACATGTTCATGAAGTGGTCCGTTGTTGTAAAGAGGTCGTAGCCGTTGGCCTCGACATTGAGGCAAGCCTCCCTCATATAGTTCCAGTCCTTTCCCTCTGAGGGAAGATGGACACCGAACCAGACATCTTTCGTCATTTGAATCACGATATGGAGGGGAATCATCGGATTAGAACGTTATCAAACACTGTCAAAGGATAATTAGTGAGCCGACTGAAGCAACTAGAAATGTGAAAAGCGACAAGATGCAGGCGGTAGCGACAACATCCCGTGCGAGTACATCAATAATTCTTAGCTACTTCATCTAGCCCAATCCCCAACACAGTCATGAATACATCTTTAAACGCCCCTGAGTAATGCACCGTGACCAAAAGGATGGGCGAGTACCAAGACGCCGTGAATTGGCTTTTCCAGGTCCGTAGATTTGGGCCCGATCGAACTCTCGACCCAATTATTTGCCTATCCAGGTTACTAGATGACCCCCAGGATCGGTTCAAAGCGATCCATATCGCTGGTACAAATGGGAAGGGTAGCACCTCCGCAATGATAGCGAGCATTCTGAGGGCTGCAGGCTTTAGCGTCGGCCTTTTTACGAGTCCACACCTCGAGCGTTTCACGGAGCGCATAGTAGTCGACGGCGAGGAAATACCTGAAAAGGACGTTGTGAGACTCACCAGACTCATCCGCCCCTTAGTCGAAAAGCTCGACTCTCAGCCTCAGCGCGTTCACCCTCTCTTCTTCGACATAGTCACCGCCATGGCCTTCAAATACTTCGAGGAGAGACACGTCGACTTCGCTGTCCTAGAGGTTGGAATGGGAGGGCGCCTCGATGCCACAAATATCGTCAACTCACTCGTCTCAGTAATAACTAACATTAGTCTCGAGCATACCCAGGTCCTCGGGGACACAGTCCTAAAAATCGCGTACGAGAAGGCGGGCATAATCAAGCCTTGTAGTGTCCTCGTAACAGCCACTCAGGACGACTCCGTATACACACTCTTCGAAGAGACGTGTAAGCGCCTCAATATCGAGATACACCGAGTCGGGGGCGACATCACCTTCCATAGACTTGGTCGAACCCTTCACGGACAGAGCTTTGAGGTCGATGGACTAAAGGGAAGCTACACTCTCTACACCTCTCTACTTGGAGGTTACCAGCTCTACAACGCAGCTACTGCAGTAGGGGCGGTCGAGGCATTGAGTCGCAAGAACATCGAGATACCAGAGACCGCTATTGTCCATGGACTAGCTGACGTCCGTTGGCCAGGTAGACTCGAAGTCATGCAGGAGCACCCTCTCGTTGTTCTCGACTCCGCGAAAGACGCGGAGGCAATGAGGGCTCTCACTGAGGCGGTTATGGATATCCCCCACGAAAGGCTCGTCGCCGTGGTAAGCATCAGTGGAGATAAGAGCATCTCGGAGATGATTCGTAACCTCTCTCCGGTTGTAGATCGGTTCATCGTGACAAGCCATACGGTCATGGGTAGGGCGGCGGAGCGTGAGAGGATAGGGAAGGAGGCTAAGAGGATGGGCAAGCCTTGGGAGTCGCTAGAGCGCGTAGACGACGCAGTCGACATGGCGATTAGTTTCGCTGGGAAAGATGACATGGTTTTGGTGACTGGGTCGGTGTTCGCTGTCGGCGAAGCCCGGCGAAGATGGACTAAATCTAAGCGTACGCGAAGATAGGTAG
>JBGPRA010000243.1:0-2705 GCA_041489375.1 Bathyarchaeia archaeon
AGAGCTTCCTTATCGGCTACAGGTATCTCTCCCGTGCCCTTGATGATGACCGCCTTGAGGTTCTTGCTACCCATGACGGCGCCCATACCAGGGCGCCCTCCAGCTCGCCCCTCCTGGCTTACGACTGTGGAGATGCGGCATAGGTTCTCACCGCTCTGGCCAATGGTCAGTACGCCTGTGGCTGCTCCATGTTCCTTTTTTAAAATCTTCTCTGTCTCATAGCTGTCTTTGCCCCAGAGGTCTGCGGCGCTTTTCAACTCGACTTCGTCGTCATTTATCCAGAGGTAACTCGGCTTCTTCGCCTTGCCTTTCACGACTATTCCATCGAGGCCAGCTTTTCTGAGATTGGGGGCGGCCATGGTCCCAAGGTTACCGTCGCCGTAGCCGCCTGTAAGGGGGCTCTTGGCGGCGACGACCATCTTGCCGCTGTTGATGATCGGCAGGCCCGCGTAGAGGCCGCCTGAGAAGATGAGGATGTTATCGGGGCTGAGGGGGTCGGCCCCCGGTTTGAGCTCGTCCCAGAGTAGCTTTACAGCGAGGCCGCGGCCGCCGACGAACTTCCGTGCGAATTCCTCCGAATACTCAGTATGGACCGCTTTACCCTTTGTTAAGTCGACTCTGAGGAGCCTTCCCGTCCATCCCTTCAAAAAGTATACACCTGATAACTGTAAAAGCTAAAGACAGATAAGGATTACACCCACGAGATGTTTAATAATACACATCGAATCTAGTGGGAGTAACCGAAATAGATGAAGTGAACTCGAGCCCTCACTCCCTAAACTATCAACACCCGTTGGTTTCTCTAGGACGGTTTTATATCGCCAAATCAGGAGAAACTCTTTGAGTGGATATGAGGATAGAAGCAAGGTTAAAGGAGCTCAACATCAATCTTCCTGAACCAACGAAGGCGCCACCGACTTTCCGGCAGACGTTTCCCTTCGTCAGGGTGCACGATAATAGGGCTTATATCTCGGGGCACGGTCCGACTAACCCCAATGGGACCCTCGCTAAACCCCTCGGCAAGGTAGGGGCAGAGGTGACGCAGGAGCAGGCATACAACGCAGCACGTCTCACTGGGCTTGCGATAATCGCGAGCCTCAAGCAGGAGCTCGACGACCTCGATAGGGTGGAGAAGTGGCTGAGGGTCTTTGGAATGGTCAATTCCGCTCCCGGCTTCAAGAACCAGCCCGCAGTGATCAATGGCTTCTCAGATCTCATTATCGAGGTCTGGGGGAAGGAGGCTGGGAGGCACGCGAGGTCCGCCGTCGGGTTAGCAGAGCTACCTTTCGGTTTACCCGTCGAGATAGAAGCTGAGGTCCTGATTAAGCCCTAGCCGCCCGCCGTCGGCTGCATGATAACGACCTCATCACCATCTCTTAGCTTAGTATGGGTGCTGTCCATCATGTCTATACTCTTACCGTTGACGAGGATGGCAAGGTCTTTTCCTCCCACGCGGAATTCTCCGAGGTAGCCTTGGCGCTGCCCGGTCTTCTGCCCGATATTGGCTGCGATCGTTGTGATGGTTGCGCCCTCGGCGAGCTCTACTTCGTGGCGCCTGCCGATTATGGCTGAGATGTCGCCGAAGACGCGGACGGTGATTTTCATCGTAATCAACGGCTGTGTGGTGGAAAATAAGGATTGATAAAAGTGGGAATTACAGCCTGAGCTTCTGCATCGCTGGCTCACATTCGTCGAGCCCCATTCTCTTCAGGGTCTCTTTCTCAGGTATTCCTCTCTCGTCCCAGCCGAGGGTCTCGAAGTAGACCTGCATCTTCTTGTCCACGACTGCCTTGTCAGTCGTCCTCCCCTTGAAGGGGCCTGACGGAAGGGGCTCGTAGAACCTAGGCGGGTTATCGTCGTCTCTTAGGGGCTCCCACGTCGCGTCGGGTCCCCCTAATAGGAGGAGAACCTTCTGCAGGGTGATGATCCTAGGCCCAGTGACTCGCCTCCAGCTTTCTATGTTTATTGGAAAACCTGTGATGGCTTTGGCGAAATCGAATACGAGTTCTTGCGGTACACCATTGTAGGCGAAACTGCAGAAGACCCCACAATCCGCGAAGATGCTTCCAGACATGTCCGTGTAGCCATCGTAGACTAGGCTGGAGTGGTCTCCTCCCTGGACGCTGGCTGCATAGCCTATGTCATGGGCGAAGTCGGCGTCGCTTCGGGTACCATGAGCGCCGACCTCTATTCCCTTGACCACTACGGCGTACTTGAGGAGTTCCTCGGGCTTCATCCTCTTCATCTCTGCGATCTTGAGGGCGGCTCGGTAGGTACCCTCGGCGATGACGTCTCCTATTCCCTCCCGGTTCGCCACCATCCGCATGAAGCGATCGAAGGCGTTCACGTCTCCCCACTCGAGCTTGAACCCGATGTCCTCCTCCGTTAGTATGCCCCTCTGGTAGAGCTCCGCGGCATAGCTTATGGCGCTCATCCCGTTAATCCCGCTGTGGCCAAGCAGGTCGCATAAGGTGCTGAGGTGGATAATCTCCTCAGCGTTGAATATGCCGAAGTTGGTGCCGCAGTGGGACTCCAGCTCGTAGTCGGGCATGTCGGTGATATCCCCCTTCCAGGGTCCGGACTTTATGCAGCTGACCTTCATGCAGTTCGTTGTGCAGTTAAAGTCTGTCCACTTCTTCTTGACCCAGAAACGGGTCTCGAACATGGGTCCGCCGATTCCCTTCTCGTCGTGCCACTCCTCCTGC
>JBGPRA010000244.1:0-2671 GCA_041489375.1 Bathyarchaeia archaeon
CGCTGCGGACGACGATGGTAACCCACTAGTAGTCGACTTCTTCGAGGACGTCGCGTTCAACGGCGCTCGACAGGAGGCGATTCAGATGAGCCAGTTCCTTCGTAGGATGGGCGAGTTTGAGCCTGCACGCCTAGGACCAGAGGCGATGGAGTACACAACTCTCCCCCAGGTCCTCAAGGCGCTTGAGCCCCGATTCAAGAAGAATTGATTTTTCAGTTCTAGGCGGCAGATAAGCGCTTCGCGCACACTGGCTCGTCGCGTGCGCGTCGGGGTGTATGAAGACTATGGAAAGATAAGGCAGCAGACTAGGCCAAAAGGATATGTCCGCTGACCGCAGATACTAAAATCCTTCAGACCATCCCGCTTCTCTCCTTCGGGTTGCCCCGGTCACGTCTCTTTTCTCGACGGGCTTGCACTGACCGCTCCACCTTCTTCGCCTGGTCTGCTCGAGCCCTCATCTCGTCGGTCATTCCCGCTCTTTCCCTCCTCTGCTCTTCCAGCTTTCCGTATTGCGTGTCCATCATCCCGCCCACGTAGTCGCCGACTGTTTCCCCGGACTTTTTCGACATTAGCATGCGACTCACGTACTCCCTCGTGAGCAGCGGGTAGCCCATGTTCACCACGGCTGCACTGTAACTCTCGTTCAGCTGCTTGAGAAGGCGGTCGTATAATGCCGACGTTATCTCATCCCTTTTCACCTTTTGGCCGTAAAGGTGTTTGAAATCTTTGCTAAGAAAATAACTCGTCACGGATTTTACTATATGATCATTTTTGTTAGTGTCTAGTATGTCCTCTGGCTTTTTCTTATTTTCCTTCTCCTTCGCAGAGTAAGCGGGCGTATGCGCGGACATACATGAATAGCTATGGGATGAACTTTAAATCTCTGACATCGTTCGTGCGCATGCGCATCTGATAACGATGAGCCTTTTTAGGCCGACTTCTTTTTTGCGTGTGCACGGCTAGCTGTCAAGCGCTCGCGCGACCTTCTTCACAATGATGGTTATGCAGACCTCTGCAGGGTTTCATATCGTCGTTACTGAGAAGTGCGCCGCAGCCGTCACATACACCCCTGATCCCTGGATGAGGATCCTCACTTAGCACAACCCCATCTAGATTCCTAACTCTGAGAATCACTGTGACCGCCATCCGCCATTTAATCAGATTTCTCAATGGCTACAATAAAGATGCGCGCGCTGCTACTCATGCCGACATAGGAGGCGACTCTATCAGAGCCAATACGTATTGGGATTTGCCATAAATTTCCTCGACAACCATTTTATAATTCATGTCTTTACACTCTTTCAAGAAGTCGACTGTATTAGGGATTTTGGGTGCTATCAGAAGATAATAATCAGCAATACGTTTACCCTTTCTCCCGAATCTAATTTCATTCAACTGGCTCTTACCACCATGTCTGGTCGCCTTAAACTCGATCTTCATATCCAGATTGGGCAGGAGAAAATCGTAGTTGTTGATCTTGTTACCTTTTATACTGGCGTCTTTGTCGATGTGCGTTAATGCGTAGAGTACATCTGCCTCTAAGGCTTTCTCGAATGAGGGGCGTCGGTCTGGATGTTCCATTATGAAATCTAAAATAAGTTTCCGGTTAGACTCCTCGAAGTGTTGCTTAATGGTAAAGACAACTTGGCGCATTTTGTCCTCGACCAATTAATTTACCTTCCTTCAATTGTTCATTGCCGAATTAGGATTATAAAATACTTCTGGACGTTCTTGAAGAGCTCGTCGAACTCCTGGGCGCTGCTCCTCCCGAGGGCTTCCACAACGTTCGAGGGTATTAGCTTCGCGTCCAAACTCTTCACCTACGCTATGTCCATTGGTGGCTTCTGCTGGTCCCGGAGGCGCTTATTCGTCTCTTGGTACCACCTCTCCATGTCGGGTGTGACCGAGGGAACTATTTCGGCCATCACCTTATCAAAGTCGGAGAGTGTCACATTGCTAGCCTCAGTGTCCCTACGGAGAGCGTTAATAGCGGCCTCGCGGCAGATGGAGTCGATGTCCGCTCCGGAGTAGCCCTGCATCTTCTTCGCGAGATCCTCGATCTTAACCTTCTCGAGAGGCATCTCCTTAGTTTTTATCTGGAGTATCCTAAGCCTTGCATCATAGTCTGGTGGAGGTACGTAGACGCGCCTGTCGAACCTTCCTGGACGCAGGATAGCGGGGTCGATCATGTCCGGGCGGTTCGTCGCCGCGATTACGACTATGTTCTGAAGACTCAGTAATCCGTCTATCTCGGTGAGTAGCTGACTGATGACACGCTCACTGACGCGGTTGTCGCCTCCCCCGCCCCTTGTGGGGACGAGGGCGTCGAACTCGTCGAAGAAGATGATGCTCGGAGCCGCCATTCGAGCCTTCCTGAAGGTCTCACGGATCGCCTTCTCAGACTCACCGACCCACTTGCTGAATATCTCCGGGCCGCGGATGGCGATGAAGTTCGCCTCAGACTCCGTAGCGACGGCGCGGGCTAGAAGCGTCTTGCCGCAGCCAGGTGGGCCTTGTAGGAGTATTCCCTTGGGGGGTTGGATGCCTAGTCGGGTGAACCTCTCTGGGTATTTCAGCGGCCACTCGACCGCCTCCTTGAGCGCCTGCTTGACCTCTTCGAGACCGCCCACCTCATCCCAGTGGACGTTCGGCGTCTCAATATAGACCTCGC
>JBGPRA010000245.1:0-2632 GCA_041489375.1 Bathyarchaeia archaeon
GGGGGTCGACGCGGACTTTTTTGTAGTTCACGCGAAGACAGCAGCGCAGAGCTCAGCGGAGTCCGAGGACTACTCAGTCTTCCCAGAGTGTGTCAACGCAGCGGGTGGGCGGCCTGTGATCGCTAACGGAGGCATTGACTCACCTGAGAAGGTGGAATCACTGAAGGAGATGAGCGTGGGAGGAGTCATGATTGGGAGAGCTGCCCTGAGCAACCCGGCGATCTTTGACTCCCTTAAGAATCAACTCGGGTTCAACAAACCCTCGAAACCGGTGCCGACAATACAGGAGCTGAAGAAGGAATACGCTGAATTATGCTCCAGTCTCCACGGCAATGAGAGGTACAGAGATAACTTCTACAGAGTAGTTGGCAAAAAGGTAAGCATAGAGAACTATTAGGCGCTGTTTGTGTGTATTAACCTGTTTCGCGTCTACCAAGAGGTGTGAGGAGTACGTGGATAACTCAGTGAAGGAGTGCTCCGATGGTGTTTCACAATGCGATAGATGGTTTCTAATGGTGTGGTCTTACGGCCTCCAGATAGAGACTACGCCACTCTGCTCGAGTTCCTTGATCTGCTTTGACGTCTTCTTCAAAACGGTTTTGAGTATCTCCTCAGTGTGTTGGCCAAGGACAATAGCGCCTGTCTTTATCTCTCCAGGTGTCTCACTGAACTCGGCGGGGAACTTAGGTATCCTGTAGGAACCTGCGAGGGGATGGGGGACCTCGACGAAGGTCTTCCGGGCTTTTAGGTGGGGGTCATCGAAGCCCTCATAGGCTTCGTAGATGGGGCCACAGGGGACATCGAAGCTGACGAGCCACTCGAACGCCTCTTTTCGGGTCATGGTGGAGAGTTTCTCCTTTACAAAGTCGAGGGTGATCTCTTCGACGCCAAGCTTCGCCTTCATCTCCTCCACCGCCTTGGGGCGGCTACCTGCTATCTGGATCCAGCCGTCTTTGACCTTGATGATTCCCCAGAGTTCAGCTGGTGGGCGCTTCTTGCGGCGCTTTATGGGACTCTCCTTGAAGAGGTCGTACGCAACGGTCTCGCAGCAGTTAAAACTGACCATCGTGTCGGCTTGGTTAACGTCGATCATCTGACCTTTTCCTGTCTTGTCCCGGTGGCGGATGGCGGCTACGATGGCGAAGGCGGCGAATGTGGCGGGGCCAATGTCGCCTAATGCGCCGGCCATTGTTACTGGGTCGTGGTTTTCAGAGATGTTCTTTCCGGTAGCATATGTGTAGCCACTTATCGCCTCGGCGACGGCAGCGTAGCTACCATAGCGACTATATGGACCATACTGACCGAAGCCGCTGAGGGCAGCGTAGATTATGTTAGGTTTTATCTTCTTGAGTTCGTCGTAGCCAAGTCCGAGACGTTCCATGGCCCCGGGGGCAAAGTTCTGGATGACTATGTCGGCCTTTTTGACTAGTTCCTTTATGAGGGCTATTCCCTCGGGTTTCTTCATATCGATGGTGATGCTCCTCTTTCCGCAGTTGAGGGCCATGAAGGTGGTGCTTGTACCCTTGTAGAGTTCTCCTGGGCCAAAGCGGCCGATGTTGCCCCAGGGTGGTTCGACGGTTATGACGTCGGCGCCAAGTGCGCTAAGCATCATAGTGCAGTAAGGTCCGAACCAGACGTGGGTGAAGTCTAGTACCTTGACATCCTCGAGGATCTTGTTCATTATAGATTCTTCATGATGAAGCGTTTGTGGTTGAAAAATATTTGCCCCAGAAATTAGAATGGGAGTTGGTAGCCCTTGAACCCACATTCGTCTCTGAGTTGAGCAAGTTCCCTCTGGAGACTCTCGTTTAGCGGGATGCCCGTCTTCTTCCGCTCAAGTGTCGTAAGATACTCCTTCTCGCCGGCAGTGTAGATCCTGTCATGGCTGGGCATTTTACGGGAGGCCCTGAGGCCGCGCAGGATGTCTCCAGTTGTCTTCTTGAATTCGTTAAGGTCAGTGAAAGCGGAGATGTCTATAGCGATGAAGAAGTGTCCGAGGTTTGTGCCAGTGAGTGCCTTCAGGAAGACACCGCTTTGGAGAGAGGCGCTAAGTATCTCGACGACTGTGGCGTAGCCGTAGCCCTTGTATCCGCCAGTCTCCTCAAGGCCACCGAGTGGGAGGAGCGCTGCCTCGCCCCGTGTCAGGTCGCGGAGTATCTTGTCGGGGTCTGTGAGGTACTTGCCGTCGCCATCGATGACCAGTCCCTCGGGGACTTTCTTGCCTATGCGAGCGTAGACTTCAACTTTGCCGCGCTGAATGATGCTTGTGGCGCAGTCGAGCATGAAGGGGAAGGGCTCGTCACTTGGTATGCCAAAGGTAAGTGGGTTTGTGCCGAGCATGTTCTCAGTGCCGAATGTAGGTGGTATAGAGGGTCGAGCATTTGTCCCGGTTACGCCGATGAGACCCTGTCCTACTGCCATGTTTGCGTAATAACCTGCTATTCCGTAGTGGGTGCTGTTTCTAGCTACGACCATTCCCATGCCAAGTTTTTTTGCTTTCTTGATGGCGAGATTCATCGCCTTCTTAGCGATGACCATTCCCATGCCTCTATGCCCATCGACTACGGCGGTTGTTGGTCCTTCTCTGACGACCTCGAAATCTGTGATAGGTGATTGTTGCCCCGCTTTGATA
>JBGPRA010000246.1:0-2630 GCA_041489375.1 Bathyarchaeia archaeon
GCTCCATCTCCTGCATGAAGATGCCCTTGAGTAGGTCGCTAATGGCCTTGGTCTTATTCTTCTCAGTTATGACCTCGAGAGGCGTCTCCATCACGCGTAGGCTTAGGAGGGCGGCTTTCTCGTGTTGATTCGTGTATTGTACAATGGCTGAGATTTCACTGGCTACGGCCTTATTGAGGAGTGCAAAGTAGTCCTCGGTGTATATCTTCCTCCACTCGGAGGTCTCCCCCGCGTCCCCCTCGGACTCGTCCTTCACTTTGACATATTCCTGGAACTTGAAAAGGTGCCCTTCCTCCTCGCCGTATATCTTCTCGAACAGCTCGTGTGTCTCATAGTCCCCTGCCTTTCGTGACTCGTCGATGATCTTCCGGTAGAGTATAAGCGCCTCCTCCTCAGCCTCAACTCCGAGCTTAGCGAACTCGCTTAATGAGCCGCCGACGACGGGCTTCTTCGCCTTCGTCGTCGCCTGGCCACCAAGGTAGTAGATCCTCTCCATTATGGCGGCTGCGTGCTTCATCTCCTGTATCGAGATCTCCTTGAGGAATTTCGCCATGGCCTCATAGGTGGTCTTATCGAGGAGGATATTCTCGGGTAGAACCTTCCTTATGAGTTTCTCCATCTTTGTATGCTGGAGCATGTACTGGATGGAGACCTGTAGCTCCCTCGCGACAGCCTCGTTAAAGAGGTCTAAGTATTCGGGTGTCATCTTGACTGCCAAAACCTTCACGTCCTTCTGGTATTGATCTATTTTCCAAGGAATATATATGTTCGTTCAGCTCAGAGAGCAAAAACTTTTCCTTATAAACAGATACACGTCAGAGCGGCGCTAAGGTTTGGGTAACCCGAGAATCTTTCTTGCTTCATCGGGTTTCGCTACCTCTATATTGAGTGCCTCCGCAATAGTGACTATCCTTTTTACGAGGTCGGCGTTACTTTTTGCCAACTCACCGTGCCTGATGTAGATGTTGTCTTCGAAGCCTACACGGACGTGCCCCCCGAGGGTCATGGCGAAGGCTCCCATAGGGAGTTGTGTCCTTCCTAGAGAGCAGACACTCCAGGTCCAGCTCGGATTAAGCTGCTCTACCCCGTAAAGGAGTGCTTTTGGCGTCGGTGACCACCCCGTTGTCCCAATCATCACAAACTGCACATGCAGAGGCTCTCTAAACACCCCATCCGTAACAAGCATTTTCGTCGCGTTTATCATACCTGTGTCATAGAACTCAAGCTCAGGCTTGATCCCCGCCTCGTACATGTATCCAACCCAACGCTTGATGGTTGGTATCGCGTTCATGAAGACATTCTCGTAGGGTGGCGTCCAGAGATTGATGGTCCCCATGTTAAGACTCATCATCTCCGCTCCCAAGGTACACCTCTCCTTCACCATCTCATCCAACTTCTCCCCAGACGTCGGGCGCGCCCCACCCGTAGTCATATTGATGATGATGTCGCAACGGTCCTTGATCATCTTCGCGTACTTCTTGAAGTAGGGATTCGGATCCTTCGCTGGGCGCCCTGTTTCAGGGTCCTTTGCGTGAAGATGCACGATCGAGGCCCCCGCCTCCCAGCACCTAAAGGTCTCCTCAGCAATCTCCTCTGGTGAACTAGGAACGTAAGGCGTCATTCCCTTGTGGACGGGCTCCCCCCCTGTCAACGCGGCAGTGATTATCATCTTCGCCATAAAGATACCATATACTGGAAACACGCAAGTGATTTTAACGATTGCGAGGAGCCACCGTCCTTTTCAGCAAGCGATACACCCAATACCCCATGCCGATCCGCGTTGTCAGCTTCGACATGGAGGGCACTCTAATCGACCACTCATACAGTAAACAGATATGGGAAGGGGACATCCCAGCCCTCTACGCCGAGGCCCACGGACTACCTCTTGAGGATGCGCGCAGACGCGTCCTCAGCGAGTATGCTGAGGTTGGAGAGGGGCAGCCCGAGTGGTACGATGTCGGTTACTGGTGGAAACGCCTCGGTCTACCCCACTATTGGCGAGATCTCCCTAAACGACGTAAGGGTGAGTGCAACATCTACCCAGACGTCCCTAGAGCCTTGGCTCGCCTAGGCGAGAAATACCCTCTCATCGTCTCCTCCAACACCATCAGAGAATTTCTAAAGATCCAGCTCGAATGCATCGACTACCCCTTCAGCAGGGTCTTCTCCGCCCCCTCCGACTTCGGCAGCGTCAAGAAGGCTCCCGATTTCTATCAACGCGTTTGCGATGAAATAGATATAGAGCCAAGTGAGCTCGCACATGTTGGAGACCACCCTGAGTTCGACTACCGCGCCCCCAAACTCCTCGGCGTAAAAGCATACCTCTTAGACAGATCGGGCGAGTTAAAAGGTGAGGAAATCGTCCTGGACCTAAACGAGTTCGTGGAGCGTCTACTCTAGCCCCGCTGCCTTCTCGTATTCATATACGAGGCGAGATGTCACAACCCACGCCTCCAATGCCTCAGAGTGGATGCTCACAGCTTCGTCCGCCTCGGCTAAAGTATCCTCCCTCATCGCCCCGTGAGGATAGGCTCCTAAGAAAATTAGGGGATTAACCTCAACAGATAATTCTCTGCATAAATCTACTAATTTCATCGCCTTACCGTGGCTCGTCAGGGCGATCGTCCTAC
>JBGPRA010000247.1:0-2608 GCA_041489375.1 Bathyarchaeia archaeon
CTAGATGTCTAGGCTTACAGTCACGGACGCTGACAGGTGCGTGGGGTGCCAGCTCTGCATGTTTGCCTGCAACAGGCGCTTCGGTGAGGGTGGCCTGGCGAAGTCCGCAATCAGGGTACGCTCAGCGGGTGGATTCGAGAGAGGATTCATCGTCGTCGCCTGCAGGGCATGCCCCGACCCACCCTGCATGAAGGTCTGCCCCGTCGAGGCTCTCAAGCATCGTAGAGGCGGAGGAGTCATACTAAAGGCGAGCAAGTGCATAGGTTGCCACCGATGCGCTGAGGCGTGCCCCATGCACGCCGTCTTCTGGGACGACGAGGCGAATAAGCCGGACATCTGTGTCCACTGCGGGTACTGTGTAAAGTATTGCCCACATGAGGTGCTGGCGATGAAGGAGGTCGAACCCATATGAGGCTGCCAACCAGAGTCCTATTAGTCGACGTAACCAGAAGAAGCTACAGAGTTGAGGACAGAGCCGACCTATTCCAGTACTACATAGGAGGCTCGGGCGTCGCTATCAACCTTCTCAGGGAGAACTGTCCTGAGGGAGCAGACCCGCTTGGACCCGAAAACCCAATTGTATTTGCGGTGGGCCCCCTGGTGGGACTCTATCCTTTGGCCTCAAAAACTGTCGCCATGTTCAAGTCGCCTCTCACTGGGAACCTAGGCGAGAGCCACGCGGGAGGCCGGAGCGCTGTCGCCATCCGCTCTGCTGGCTATGGGGCTATAGTCATCAAGGGCACCAGTGAGACCCCAATCTACCTCTCTATTGCGGATGAGAGCGTCCAGTTCAGGGACGCCTCCGGTATATGGGGAATCGCAAATAGTTTGACCGTCGGCCGCATCATAAGGGAGCTGGAGGGAGGCGCTGGCATCAGAACCATAATGAGGATCGGCGGCGCAGGCGAGCACTTCGTAAGGTATGCCTCTGTCATCACCGAGACGTACCGCCACTTCGGGCGCCTCGGTCTAGGGGCGGTCTTCGGCAGTAAGAGGCTTAAGGCGGTCACTGTCTCGGGTAACCATGGAATCGAAGTCACGGATCGAAGTGCGTACCGTTCGGCGTACGACGAAATCTATAGGCGAGCCGTTGAGTCGCAAGTCATGAAGAAGTACCACGACATAGGCACCTCCTCCAACATCATGCCCCTGAACCTCCAGAAGGGGCTCCCCACGATGAATCTGAAGACCACATCATCGCCTGAGGCTGAGAGGATATCTGGTGAAGCGCTTGCCGAAGGATACCTTGGCCGCCGCGTCGCCTGCGCTCACTGCCCCGTCGCCTGCATCCACATCGCCGCTCTTCGCGAACCATATGCCAACGAGCCGTACTTCTACAAGACCACCATGATTCCCTATGACTACGAGTTGATCTACGCCCTCGGCTCAATGCTAGGGGTCTTCGATGAGAAGGCTATGTTCAAACTCATCGACGCTGTTGAGATATGGGGAATAGACTCTATAAGCACAGGGGTCGTCCTTGCCTGGGCGACGGAAGCACAGGAGAAAGAGCTGATAACTGAGAAGGAGACGCTTGGACTCACGCTAAGTTGGGGAGATGCCGCTACATACATTAAGGCTGTGGAGTATCTAGTTAAACAGCCCAACGAGTTCTATAGGGCTCTTGCCTGCGGCGTCGACTACGCCTCAGCAAAGTATGGAGGCATCGACTTCGCACTCGCTTTCGGCGGAAATGAGATGCCTGGGTACCACACGGGTCCAATCGCCCATGTCGGGTACCTCACCGGTGCCAGACACAGCCACCTCGACGGTGCCGGTTATAGTATAGACCAGGCGGCCCTCAAGGAGGGGATGCCAGACATTAAGGTGGCTATCATGAAGCTCCTCATGGAGGAAGCGTGGCGTCAGGTTCTCAGCAGTCTCGTCGTCTGCTTCTTCGCACGTGGCATCTACGACAAGGAAACGGTCGTCAAGACCCTCAAGATAGCCGGACATAGGCTCCAGCTCGATGACTTGGACAGGGTAGGAATGGAGATCCTCCGTGAGAAGAATCGGTTCAAGGCTCGGGAAGGCTTTAAGCACGAGGGGCTCAGGATACCGAGTAGGATCTTCGAGACCGACAGTCCTCTAGGTAAGCTGGATGAGAAGGCGGTGAGGGGAGCCATCTCCGAGTTCTATAGGCTCCTCGAGCAGCCCTGAGCCTATTTCTCGATGTGGAAGACTCCTCTGAGGTCCTAAGACTAGGCTGTCGCTTGTATCCAATTGCATCCGCTCCTTCATGTGGGCCTTCCAGCGCCTGCAGACGAATGTCTACGAGACGGTGTCTCACCATGCTCAGTCCTCGACCTCGAAGTAGCAGAAGAGCCACACTATTAAGATTGAGAAAGATTGTCTGCAATGACGCTATGCTCCTAATACGCGCGTATGAGCAGCCTGAGCCTAAGAACCCCCAGAAACCATTTGTTCAATAACCTCGAACTACCATGTATGTTGAGATAAAACCAAAATGGTCAAAACTACGGTATCATTGATTAAAGCCGATATAGGAAGCGTCGCGGGACACTCTATCGTCGCCAAGCCCCTATTTAACATAGCAAATGAGAAGCTCAAAGAAGCCCAAAAGTCGGGTCTCATTAACAGCTACTAC
>JBGPRA010000248.1:0-2584 GCA_041489375.1 Bathyarchaeia archaeon
AAGATTATTGCACGTAAGATGAGGCTTATACCAAAGTGAACTTGGGTTAAGATTTTCTTATCTGGAACTCAGAATAAGGCTATTGAGGATCAGGTCTTCAGCTCGGAGTGGATCTCCATGTACCTTATAAGCTCATCATAGAGGTACTCGGTCTCACTCATCAACCTCGGGTGCTTCCAGTCCCTCCTCCACTCCCCCACGATTGGTCTGTATTGTTCCCAGAAGCTCCGCGTATCACCAGCCATTGTCAACGCAATCAGGCGAATATCCAGCAGGTTCTCCTTAACGAGGACCCCTAGACCCTCAAAGAAACGAACCAAGACACTAAGTGAGTTCATCTTACTCGGGTTCTCCAGGATGCATTCTTTGAACTTCCCATAGTCGGTCCACATAGTGCCCCTGAGGTCGAACCAGTGGCTTGAGAAGCCTTCCTCGTTCCACTTCCCGTAGATCTGCATGAATAGCTGAGCCTGGCGCGTCTCTAGCTCTCTCTCCCTTGTCTCCTGTGTCCTCTTGTTAGAGTTCACGTAGCTGCGGACGGCGATTGTCGCTGCTATTAGTGTCCCCACTACGCCGAGTGTCTGAACAATTAGTGCCATGGTTGGTATATCCAATCAAACACACCTGATTACAGTCAGGCTTAAGTGATGATAAGTTATTCGTCTTTCAAAATGCTTTATGTAAGATGAGGCTTATACCAAAGTGAATTTGGGCTAAGATTCTTCGAGTAGTGGGTGGAAGTAAGGATATAGCTATTGAATCAACGCCTTTTGCTGATCTCTATACACGTTCAAGTTTGAAGATAACGGGCCGCAAACCATCGGGGCAAGAAATCACCGCAACGCCACGATCCTCATAGAACTCAAGGTCACCACCCGATCTCGTAATCATGATCCAAGGAAAGAGAGTGTCCCATGCGAATGAACAGAATCCCTCCGGCATACTGGGGGTCTTCTCCGCTCCCAGAATGAACTCTTGTCCATCCTTGAACGAATCGCATGGTCCATTGTATCTAATTTTGATTGGGGGATCTTTAAAGACTTCATTCATGTTGAAGCATTTTAAAACCTTGACTTTCACTCCACTCGGCGGGGACAAACCTATTCACTTCCTCACTTTATTCAAAACGAGTAAGCCTTTTATGAATAGCGTGAAGTGAGGATAAGTTATTCGACCTCCTTCAAAATGCTTCACGTAAGATGAGACGCGTGAGAATGCAGACTAAACCTCGGGATTCACTGGGTCGCGTACCAGCAGTATAACGAGTACTCCGATTGCCGACATTGTTACCGATAATATAGCCCATGGTAAAGAGTTGTCAAATGCGTATAGGTAACCACTAACAAATGTCCCAGAGGTCTGGAACACCTTGCCGAATATGCTGCTTGCGAAGGCCCCCCTGAGAAGATGCACTCCTCCCCCGCCCACTAGAGCCATCGCCCTCCCTCTGACTCTGCGAGGTGTAATATCCGCGAATAGGCTCCTCAGCGAGGAGTTCAAGAAAGCGTCGATGACTGCGGAGAGAACCGCTATTAAGGCAACTTGAGTGAACGACGTCGCCCCGAGGAAGGCAAATACTATGATGGCGCCCCCGATGCATGATACTCCGACGACGAGTTTCTTTGAGACGCGATCTACCACACGGCCAATTGGTATACCTAATAGAACGCCGACGATCCCCGTCGCCATCATGATCGTCGCCCACTCCTGTAGACTGAGGCCGACCACCTGTGTGACTCGGACTACCCAGAATGAGCTTGTCAGAGACGCTGAGAGAATTAAGACGGCGACAAGGATCGAGAGGATCCAGAGCTCACGCGTAATGTTTGAGAGGACCTTGAACGCCCCGATGTACGAGTCTCTCAGCAGCCCAGCCAAGCCCTTTGGTGATAGGTCCAGCTTCATCGGGTTTGAGATCGTCTCCCTCAGCGCCTTTACTCTGTAGAAGGCTATCATAGATGCTATGATGAAGGAGCTGAAGAAGAGGCCCCTCATCGCTGTCCTCATCCCTAAGTATCCTATGAGCCACGCACCGATAATCGGTGATAACAGTGCGAAGGCTCCCGGGATCGCCTCGAAAGCTGCGAAACTCACACCCCTCTGCCTAGGGGGAATCGAATCCGCCATCAATGCCTGGATCGCTGGCCAGTACAGCGTCGTCATGTTCTGAATAAATAATCCAACTGCTAACCACTGCCAAGATTCTCCGAAGCCCATGATTAGGAAAGCCAGAGCATAGACGAAGGTCATGTAGCCAATTAGCTTGATGCGACCTTGGTAGTCTGCAATGTATCCTCCTAGAGGGTAGAGAAGCATGCTGCCCAGGCTCGCTCCAGCCATGATCAAGCCGATCGTTTCGTAGCTACCGCCGAGCTCCAGTACGTATAGTGAAAGGAATGGCCATATGATGTCGACAGTCGATCTCCAGACGCATTCGCAAACCGTCATCACGCGAACATTTCCACGGAGGAAGCCAAACCAGCGTGACAAGACGTCGATCCACCGGAGGA
Organism: Bathyarchaeia archaeon; assembly: GCA_041489375.1. Taxonomy (GTDB): domain Archaea; phylum Thermoproteota; class Bathyarchaeia; order TCS64; family TCS64; genus UBA8941. The sequence continues at coordinate 2,511 of JBGPRA010000248.1, forward strand.
ACAGTCCATAGCTATTTAACTTAAGTGCGCACGCGGGTGCGTGTATCGGGTGGAGCTCAGGATAAGGCTATGGA
>JBGPRA010000249.1:0-2584 GCA_041489375.1 Bathyarchaeia archaeon
AATGATACCCGCTTAATTGGGCCATCGACAAGCACCTGCCCAGCCCTCAGCGGAAGGTGGGGCACGACGCCGAAGCGTTTATTGATAAACTTCGTGAGCAAGTTCATGGGGTCAGCCCCCTCCGCGGCTAGGCCTACCCTGACTTGGTTCTTGGAAGTTGGTATGACCCACGCGAAAAAACCTGGGGCTAACTCTCTACCAAACCAGACCTCGACTACCGTAGGGTCAATCTCACAGCTTACCTCGGTGTTAACTCCTAGGAGCGGCGCCCTCTTAGCTTCGACTAGGCCGGTTACCCTTGCTAGTCTGCGTGATGGCCCCTCGGCATCGACGGTGAGGCGAGCCGCCTCCGACCACCCCACACCGGATACGCCAACGACGCGGCCATCGACTATGATAAGCCTCTCCGCCATCTTCCCCAAGACTAGCTCGACTCCAGCGTCGAGTGCCTCCTCGGCAAGATGCTGGTCAAGGGCTGCTCGATCAACGACATATGCGCGAGGGCGAGTGTCCCTGATCTCTACGCACTGACCATTAGGGGAGTATATCCTACCACCGGATACTGTGTTCTGCACGAATTTATCAGACGCTTTGACGCCGATGCGCTCGAGTCCCTCGACGCTGATGAGGCCAGAGCAGTGGCTCGGGACCCCCACTCGGCTGTGCTCCTCGAGTATCTTGACGGAGAAGCCTTCTGAAGCTATCTGCCTCGCCGCTAAGAGACCCGATGGCCCCGCTCCTACTACTAATGCGTCGGAGCCCATAGAGTCACCGAAGAAAAATGGGTCTAGCTACGCTTAACGATTTCCTGGAACTCGACATCTTCGAGCTCCGGGAAGAACTTGAGGACGTCCATGGCGAGGCCCCTCTTAGCTATCTGGATATTCTCGCCGAAGAAGATCTCATCTGGGATGATTATGTTCATCTTCTTCTTACCCATCTTCTGGCCGAACTTTTCCGCATCGACGCCGACGAAGCGGCGTCCTATGAGGGCCTTGATCTTCGCCTTCTCATCCTCGATGATCTCAGTGACCTTTACGTCGTAGATTATCTTCCGGCCCGCGAGGGCGTGGTTGTAGTCTACCTGTACGCGGCCCGCGCCTACTGAGCGGATGACGGCCTGGCGGCCGTCGATCTCCAGCTCAGCTCCGGGGACTGGGTTAACGCCCTTACTCCGTAAGATGCGATAGGGGACGAGCTGGACGTTCGCGGGGTCGCGCTCGCCAAAAGCTTCTGCTGCTGGGATCTCGATGGAGGTCAGCTCGTTTGGCTTTACGCCACGTAGCCGAGCGTCAAGTCCGCGTAGCACCCAGCCCTCGCCGACGACTACGAGGCGCGGACCGTAGACGTTGCCCTCGCGGTGGGTGCCTTTCTCCTTGGCTGTCTCCTCATTTGTAGTGTCGAATATCTCACCGGTTTCCTCTGCTCTGCCCGTCATCTCCATGAGGATGAAGTCGCCCTTGTTGACTGCTCCCTCGATTCGCGGCTCCTCAACCGGCTTCTCCTCCTTAGCCTCGACGGGTGCCGCGGCGGGCGCTTCCTCGGCCTTTACCTCAGCGACTGGAGCCTCAACAGGCTGCGCTTCGGCCATCGGTGCAACGGTTGCCGGCGCCTCAGCCGCAGGTGCCTCGACCTTCGGCTCCTCGACTGGCTTCTCCTCTGGCTTCTCAACGGGCTTGTTATCTTCGCTCATGTTGAACACTCTGAGAGTCATTGCCCCCATTTCCGGGGGATTCACGCATGGAGATGTGGAGCCCAGTTTAAAGCCTTTCTGTCAACTACCCACCTCTGAAGCGCGCACGGTTGGCAAATGAAAAGGGGGTGAAATGCATCTTCTTCGATACCGTCTTGAAGGCGAAGGCTGTTAAGCGGGAGCTTGAGAGACGATTTAAAGTATGAATCGGTCTTAAAATAGGAGTATGGGGCCTTATCGGCCCCGTCGCCGTCGCGCGCGCCTGCGCGCGGTGTAGGACTCGCGGCATCGTGATGCAGAATCTAGCCGCGTATGGGAAATTGTGCTCATAGCTTTTTAATGTTTATCGATTAAAATCTCTAAATCTTCTTTCGAATCTTTGTTCTCACGCACATTCGCGTGCTTGTAAGAGCAATCCGTGCGCGAATGGCACCTTAGTTAATGCTGTAACTAGATGAGGTAGGGTGTCAAGAAAGTTGTGATAATTGCCACCACACCTACTATAGAGAACAGCGGAGCCGTTATTACATTAAGGTCGTTGCCAACCTTAACGCCGTGCTCGCTATGGTGGAGGAGATGGAATTACCATGGGTGTGAAAGTCACTGAAATCTCATAGTTCCTAGTCATAATCAAACTTATAGGATTATCATCATATGGTCTATCGTTAAGGGTCCAGAAATTGAATTTCCAACCTTCAGAGGCTGTAGCATTTAGATATACTCTAGTTCCATTGATGTACGTGTGGGTCCCTGACGCGGGATTCGTGGATCCGGAACCATCCACTTTTATTGTCAAGTTGTGGAGAATCGCAGTGAAAACTGGTTTCAAGTAATGCGGGGTGTTCATCACAATCGTGACGGGGTTAGAATACTCCTTGGAGCCGTCCAGTA
>JBGPRA010000250.1:0-2551 GCA_041489375.1 Bathyarchaeia archaeon
CCACCCGATACTCAACTGTTCACGTGGCTTAGTATAGGTGAGCAGAGAAGCTACGCAGCACGTGCATAACCTTATTATCATTTCACGATAACCGATAAACGTGGATTGTATGGTTGACTCTCAGAATAAACAAAAAACCAGAAGAACTAACATTGAAGAAACTCTCGACCCAGAAAACTGGGAGGAGATGAAGACTCTAGCGCACCGTATGGTCGATGATATGCTTGACCATATAAAAGACTCAAAAACAATGGACTTTACAATCCCCACCAAGGAAGAAAGACAGAACATCTATGTCCCTTTGAGCAGACTCGGCGACGGTAACGAGAAGACCTATGAATCAGTCATTGAGAACATTCTTCCCTACTCAGCCTGGGCTAAAACAGCCAGGTTCTGGGGATTCGTAGTAGGAGGCGGCTCACCATATGGGATGCTCGCGAACATGATCACGGGAGCCCTAAATGGGAATGAGACAAGTCAATTTTTCATTGCATATGACGTGAACAGGCAAGCGTTGAGCTGGGTCAAGGAGATGCTCGACTATCCGCAGGACGCGAGTGGGGTATTCGTGACTGGCGGTTCGGAGGCCAACTTCACGGGGCTCGCGGTGGCCAGGAACGCGATGGCTGACATCGACCTGAAGGAGAAGGGCATGCAGAGCGTTCCTAGGAGGATGATCATCTACGTCTCGGAGGAAGGACACCACTGCCTTGAGAGAAGCATCGAACTACTGGGATTCGGCAGTGACAACTTTCGCCTGATTCCCACCGATGATGATTATAGAATAAACATCGGTGAACTCAAGGAGGCCATCAAAAGAGACAGAGAGGTTGGCTATCATCCCTTCTGCGTGATAGGAAACGCCGGCACAGTGAACACCGGTGCCTTCGACGACTTCAACGCACTAGCAGATCTGGCGAGTAGAGAGAAGATGTGGCTTCACGTCGATGGTGCCTTCGGAGCGTGGGTCAAGATTAGCAAGACTCACAGGCATCTCGCGGATGGTATGGAGAGGGCCGACAGCCTAGCTGTTGATCTCCACAAGTGGATGAGTATGCCATACGGTATAGGGTGTACGCTGACGAGGCATCCTCGTGATCACTTAAAGACTTTCGTGTATGGGGCGGAGGCGTCCTACTTTAAAACGGTGCTAGATAAGCCGATCGATGAGTTGCTGGGCGCTAGCATGTTTATGGGGCTCAGGCTGTCGAATGAGTTCCTGGCGTTGAAGCCCTATATGCTTCTCAGGGCGAATGGCTCGGAGAAGTACGGTAGGATTGTTCAGCAGAACATCGACCAGACCAGCTACCTGGCTGACTTGATTCTGAAGCAGCCTGACGTGGAGGTATGTGCTCCTGTGGTGAGCAACATTGTCTGCTTCCGCTATAATCCCGGTGGCTTGGATGAGAAGCAGCTTGAGAAGCTGAATCACTCAATTCTATCGGATCTTTGGGGTGTTAGTCTTGGTGTAGTGTCAGATACAACCATCAAGGGTAGGTATGTTCTTCGTGCGTGTAACGTGAATCACCGCACTCGTCGGGAGGACTTCGACTGGCTCGTCACAGAAGTCAAAAGGCTTGGGAAGAAGCTGTTACCAGAAGTAGTGGGTAAAAAGTAGCTAACCTCATCCACTCTGCAATAATCTTATCCTCACTTCCACCTGATACTCAACAGTGTGCGCGAATGCAGGTAGAAACCCACTTGAAAGCCTTGAACCGTGAAAATAAATATACCCATAATGCCCCCTTTTACGTGCAATAATCTTATCCTGAATCCCACCTGATACTTAGTCAGGTGTATGAATTGGTTGATTTATCCCTGCTGCAGTCGGTGAGCTACATCGCTGGAGCCCTCGGAGTATGCGTAGCGGCAATCTACTACATGATGAACCTCAGGATAAGCCAGAGAAATCAAGAGTTGATGCTCAAGTCTCAGGAGACCTCAGTAAAGACGCAGGAACTTGCCCTCAAGTCACAGCAGCAGGCAGCTGAAACAAGGCAGGCCCAGCTGTTCATGCAGGTCTTCGAAAGGTACAACAAGGAATTCTGGAAGAACTGGGTGGTAGTGATGAACAAGGAGTACGAGAGCTACGACGAGTGGAGAAGTGGTCGAAGCGACCCCGACATAGCCTCAGAGAGGCTTGCTATCGGTACCTACTTCATTGGCGTCGGAATCCTCATCAAGCGTGGTCTCCTCGCCCCTGAGCAGATCGTGGATCTTCTTGGAGGCCCAGTTATCATGTGGTGGCAAAGTCAGGGTAAGTACATTAAGGAGTTTCGGATTAGGGCGAATTATCCGACGTATGCGGAGTATGCAGAGTATCTGTATGATGAGATGATTAAGCTTCGGCCGGTTGGTTATTCGCCGAGTTATATGGGGTAGAGTCACTCCATAGCCTTATCCTCAGCTTCACCTGATATTCGAAAAATCTTAACCCAAATTCACTTTGGTATAAGCCTCATCTAAGGTGCAATAATCTTATCCTGAGTTCCACCAGGCTGTCTCGGCATGTTTTTAATAAAAAAATATGGGTAATTAGTCTTTTCTAAAG
>JBGPRA010000251.1:0-2544 GCA_041489375.1 Bathyarchaeia archaeon
CAACTAGGCAAACGAACTCATCCCTCTTTACGGAGAGGTTGACGTCATTCAACGCCTGAACCGTCTTGTGATCCTCACTGAACACCTTGTCGAGATGCCTCACCTCAAGAACAGACGGGCTTAACGAGGTATATTGTGATCCTTCTATTATCCATCTTTTGGTTCCTATGTGTCTGAGTCATGAACTCGGCGTCAGTGTACTGATCTATGAAGAAGGATACAGCTGCTTCCCAGTTATGGCCCACGCGAGACTTACTGCCCCCCGTTTTCCGGATGTAGTTTTTCCTCAATTCAATTGAAGCATGAAGCTCTTTCTCATCAAAGGATTCGTGATAAAAATGTGCATAAACGTCGAATAGCTTAATGATTTTAATGTCCGAGTACAGCTGCATGGTTCTTTTAACTGCGTAATCGAGTTCCGACTTGCTGCATCCTAACTTGTTTAAAAGAAATTCATGGCTCGCTATCTCTTTAAGCTGAGTATAGGAGATCACTATATCCCTTATTCTTTGTATTCGTTCAATGATGGGGCTTCTACTCTCTGTTCCAAGTAGTATCTGATCCGTCCTCTTCACAGCCTCTCTGATTGCCTCATCCCTATTTATTCCACCATCAAAATATGTTACTATGAATCCGTTTTGAAATGGGGTTTCGTTCTCACCAGTCTTATACCCTCTAAGATATACTAGTCCCTTCTTCTCGAATCTTCGGACATTGGTAATTACGTCACTCGGCTTGACACCTTGATCCTTTAGCACTTCGACAATCTCGGTAGTGTAAAATGCTTTACCCCCATTATCCTTCAAAAAATTCAGGATAACCTTAGCCTTACTAACCTCTCCAATACCACCCCGTACGTCGAGATACTTTGCGTCGAACCTTACGAATGAAATCCCTTGATAGTTATATGTCTCTAAATCCCCAGGGTTCAAAACATAGAGGTGGAAATTCCTCATGTTTTGACGCATTCCAGCCCTGCACTTAAAATTCCTTGAAAACTGATGAATTGCTTTACCTGTTCTTAAGAGAACGTCCTCTTACCACAGACGCCTCAAAACATTCTCGATCGATTTCTCACTCAGTCTAGTGATCTCAACCAGTTCCTTAGAGGCTCGAGGCTTCCCATCAGAAAGAACCTCTAAAACAGCCTCTCTACTGGTCGACACCCCAAATTCCCCAGTAATAGAATACGCCACAATATAATATAGAGGATTCGTATTAACTTCGTTTTCTGTTTATGTCCCTCGAATAAGCTGTCAAGCAAGGCTGCAACAACACACATAAACAATCAACACATCATAAACCCACCCAGAACATCCAAACAGCAGCCAAAAAACCGAGAAACACCACCCAAAAACACACAGACAAGCCCCGAATAGACACCCAACCGCCTCCTCCCCGCAGAGACCCAGGGCTACCGCTACGAACAGACGCCCAGCGAACCCAGCTGAAGCAGGTTAAAGCAGAGACAACTGAACACCAGCTTAACCCGAACCCTAGGAAGACTAGTCACAAGCACACGACCCCCATGAAACACCCGCTTAACCACCGCGAACACCCGCTCCACCGGCCTCCGCTTAGACCCGATCCGCCGGTTACGCGCCTTATCCGCCTCACAGAGCGGATGACCGCGAACCCCCCTCCTCATCGTCGCATCCCACCCCCTCGGCTCCACACCAAAGTAGCCCTTATCCCTGTACACCACCTCACCGGGGAGACTCAGATCCACCCGGCTGTCGTGCACCGAAGCGGTCGTCGCCTCCAAGGTCCTGATGAGGACCAGATCCAGATCCGTCTTCACGTGCAGCTTGTACCCGAACACGGAGCCCTTCGGCCTCTTCGCCCAGTCACCATCGCTGCTCCTCCGAGTAGCCGCCTCCTCACCCCTCGGCTTCCCCGATGGCCCAGGGTCCGCCTCGATGAAGCTCGCATCCTGCGCCACCCCCTTCCTGACCCTGAGGCCCTTCGCGTCTAGCTGCCTCTGCAGCTCCGCCCACACCAGCTCGTCGGTGCGGGTGGCGGCGAGACGCTCCCGGAGCTGCCAGACCGTAGAGTAGTCCGGCGGCTGCTCCGGATAGCCGAGGAAGCGCTGGAAGCTGATCCTGTCCGAGGTCTGCCTCTCCAACTCGGGGTCGCTGAGGCCGTACCACTGCTGGAGGACTAGGAGCTTCACCATCACCACCTCGTCGGTATTGGGTCGTCCTCCCCTCGGGGTATCGTTGCGGTACATTGCCTTGATTATGGGTCGGAACCGCTCCCAGTCGATCTGTTTGTCAATCTTGGCGAGTCTGTCGCCGAGTCTGCTGACTTTCTCGTAGGCTTTTCTGAGGATGTACGAGGTAAAGCTGTCCATGAGACTGCTTCTATCGGCTATGATCTATAAATCTAACCGAGAGGGAGAGAAAACGAGGTAAATCAAAATCCTCACTATATAAAAAAGGGCTACTCACAGCCCAACTAGAAGACATTATCTTGAAGATAATGCAGATAGTACTGGAATCAGGATAGTGCGCACGCGCGAGGCATGGCTGACCCTCCGAGGGA
>JBGPRA010000252.1:0-2526 GCA_041489375.1 Bathyarchaeia archaeon
CGCCAGTTAAAATCTATTTTTGTCTGAATTTAGCAACACGCTGGCGCGCACGAGACATAGGCTTCGTTGAGGATGTTAACAGGCTCAACGTCGCCCTGACTAGGGTGCGGAGAAAACTGATAGTGGTGGCAAATAGCGAGTCACTGGGTCTCCAAAGAGGCCTACTCGGCAAATACTTGGAGTATACGACCAGCATCGACTGCGTATACCAATACCGGGATGGCACCGTTCGTGTCCTCGAGTCACCAAGATTATTTAAAAATAACTCGATAATCGCGCACACGACAAGTCAATGTCAAGAAACCAAACTGTGACTTAGTTCAACTATCGCTGTCTATTTTGGGGCTCAGTGAAGTATTCAGAGAGGATGTACCGCGCAGTCTCTTGTATGGAGCTTGCGTTTATGCGCGCGACTCCGACAAAGCATTGCCAGACTGGGTAGGGGAGCTGGAGGGCAACGCTGACTACTCTGAGATCCTACGGGGTGCAGGTGTGTCTGTGCCTGTGTATGACGCCGTGGGGGAGTCTGTTGCTCGCGCGCGCGCATACGCACAAATTTATTATTGACACACCATATTTTTAGTTTGTTCTGGAATTAAGCTGGTCTTGAATGTCTAAAGATTTGCATGAATTAATTATGGGCAATCGGATTCCGATGAGATAAGGCACTGGGTAGAGAATGTGCTGGAGTACAAAAAAAGATCCGCAGACGATAGTGGATGCCCTAAGCCAGACGCTAATGGAGGTCGGTGATAAGTACGAGAAGTGGGGCTGTTCCTCTCCGAGTTGATGATCGCGCACGCTAAAGGAGTAGATGCGCAACTTGATCTGATTATAAGGAAAGATGCAGAAGCTATTCTAGGGATAATGAAATGGTGGCGCACTCTAAACCTAACCGAACCACCCAACTCGGACCCACAGGCATAATGGTCTCACGAATAGGCACAGGGACCAACAGGTGGGCTAATGGCGAAAATGATGAACCCGTCTACGAGGCCTACAAGACGCTTCTGGACAGGGGAATCAACTTCTTCGACACCGCCGAGATATACACCGGTGGGAGATCGGAGCGTCTCCTAGGCGAGTGCCATCGCCGAGACGGGAGGACCGCTGTACTAGCCAGCAAGTACAGGCCCTCCGAGGACCGCTCCACCAGCAAGGCCTTCATGGAGGCACTTGACTCGACGCTGAGTCGCCTCGGAGTGAAGACCCTAGACCTTTACTACATACACATGCCCCCAACAACAGGAAGCATAGAAGCCCTCATGGACTACATGGCAGAGGCCTTTGAGTCTGGCAAGATACGTGCAGTGGGAGTAAGTAACTTCAGCGCCGAACAGATGAGGAGAGCCGCAGTCCAGCTTGAGAAGCATGGCATTCCCCTCGCCGCGAACCAGGTGGAATACAGCCTTTCGAATAGAGAACCGGAGAAAGATGGGGTGCTCGAGGCTTGCAGGGAGCTCAGGGTCAGCCTTGTCGCGTACCGTCCGCTTTCCCGTGGCACACTCGCCTCCCAAACTGGTGGAAGTCAGGTTGGTGAGGCCCTTAGAATCATCGCTGAACGCCATGGCGGAACACCCAGCCAAGTTGCTCTCGCATGGCTGCTCCAAAGAGACGATCTGATAATCCCCATACCGGGAGCTACCAGAAGGGAGCACGCTCTCCAGAACGCAGACGCCCTTAATCTGACTCTGAGAGACGACGAGTGGGCGGATTTAAACGAAGCCTCACGATCCGTTCTCCAAGGAAGCCCACGTCTTTAGACGTGGGAGGAATTGGAGGTAACTGAAAGTAGTGAATGTGGATAGTTTAAACATTGAGAGTTTGAATCAAGTATCAAATGCTTCTGACGCTGAAGGTTAAGCTACAGCCAACCGGGGAACAGAGGCAGAAGCTACTCAGAACAATGGAGACCTTCAACCAAGCCTGCGACGACATCTCCAAGATAGCCATCGAATCCAAGACCTTCAGTAAATACAGGCTACAGCACCAACATTACTACCGAATCAGGGAACAATACAAGCTACCAGCGCAGTTAGCCATCAGAGCCATAAGCAAGGTAGTTGAAAGCTACAGAGTCGAGAGACGGCGCTACCACGCCTTCGATCCTCATGGCGCAATCGTCTACGACCAGAGGATAATGAGCTTCAAGGGGCTTGAGAAGGTAAGCCTCAGCACCCTTGAGGGCCGGGTCGTGGTCCCCCTGCTGGCAGGTGGCTACGCGAAGCTCGACCAGCGTAGAATCCATGGACAGGCTGATCTTCTCATCATCAAAGGCGAGTTCTACCTGTGCCTCGTCGTTGAGCAGCCGGAGGAGCCACCCCTGACACCTGAAGGCTACCTCGGTGTGGACCTTGGAATCGTTAAGCTGGCAACGACGAGCGACGGTGTATCCTACTCTGGTGATGAGGTTGAATCAGTCAGGGCGCATTACGCTGGGTTGAAGGGTGAGCTTCAGAGGGTTGGATCGGAGAGCGCGAAGAGGCATCTGAGGAAGCTGTCGGGGAAGGAGAGGAGATTCAAGAA
>JBGPRA010000253.1:0-2510 GCA_041489375.1 Bathyarchaeia archaeon
CCTCGGCGAGGCCTACGGCAGCACCGAGACCCTGGAGAATATCGTTACTCTCTGTGACGACTACGAATCGCGGTGGCCGGGCTCTGGCGACGACAAGGCCTCCTGCGAGTACATGGCGGGAAAGCTCGAGTGCTACGGCATGGAGAACATTCACCTTGAGAAGTTCACAATCCCGGGTTGGATCAGGGGGCCCGCTACACTTACAGTCCTCGAGCCGAGGCACAAGGAGATACCTTGCATAGCGCTCCCTATGAGCGCTGAGGGCATTATAGAGGCTGATCTAGTCGACCTTGGTGACGGCCCACTCGACTCGTATGAGAAGAGGCGGGCGGAGGTCGAGGGTAGGATCGTGATGGTGAGCAGCGCCCAGCCCGCTGGCATGGCTCGTTACCTGCACAGGAGCGAGAAGTACCAGCGGAGTGTCCTCGCTGGCGCAGTAGGGTGGGTATTTATGACACACTACCCCGCCTACGGACCACCAACTGGCGGGATTAGCCCAATAATCCCAGGGATCGGTGTTAGCTACGAAGATGGAACCTACTTATCTCGGGTTCTCAGACGGAGGGGCAGGATCAAGCTCCGCCTCAATGTTAGCTGCAAGAACCTCTCAGTTGACACTTGGAATGTTATAGCTGACCTCCCTGGCGAGGTCGATGGGCAGACAGTCGCTTATGGAGCCCACTATGAGGGGCACGATATCGCCGTAGGCGCACTCGATGACGCGACAGGTGCAGCAATTGTCATGGAGATCGCACGTATCTTAGCGAAGGAGAAGCCGATGAAGCACGGTATGAGGTTTCTCCTCTTCGGCGCTGAGGAGATCGGTCTCTACGGAAGCAGGGCCTATGTTCGTGACCACTCGAAGGAGGTCGAGGCAACACGCTTTATGATGAATTTCGACTCTGCGGGCAGATATGGGAAGCAGGGCTTCAACTTACATGGTTGGCCACAGCTTGAACCCTTCTTCAAGAAGATCACCTCGGCTATCGGTCCCGACATCCCACTCTGGCAGAGCGTCAGCCCTTACAGCGACCACTGGCCTTTCTTCCTAAGAGGTGTTCCTACTGCTGGAATGGGTGACCCTGATGAGAACAAGCGCCTAGGAGGCAGGGGTTTTGGTCACACTCGCTACGATACCGTCGATAAGGTTAACTTACGAGCCATGCGGGAGTGTGTAGCGAATGCCGCTATCGCCGCTGTCAGGATAGCCAATGCTGAGGACTGGCCTATCACACTTCGGCCTAAAGCTGAAGTCGAGGCTTATGTACAAGCGCAAGGCTTCATAGAGACCGTCGAGCTGGGCGAGAAGTTGAAGTCTTATCTCACCAACAACCGTAAGATTCTCAAACCAGAGGCTAAGGAATACTTAGACCGGCTGACGGGTGGCTGGGATGAAGTAATTTAGGCTTCTAAAACCTCGAGCATTTTTTCTAAGCAACTAAGCGATTTGATTACCTTTCCATCTCGAAGGTTTGCCGTGCGCCACGGAGCAGCTCCTTTATGGGTAAGTGCTGGGGGCAGAGCTCCTCACAGTGTCCACATCTTATGCAGTTCTTTGCCCACTGCTCCTGCTGCAGCTGTTCGCGCGCGCGAACAACTTAGATATTCGCCTAGACTAAGGTCTTCGTCGAGTTTTAACGAAATTTGTGCAGAGAAAACCCAAGTTTTTAGAGCACCCCTTTTATTGAGTGAGTCACTTTATCTTTGCGACTTAAAATGGAGTCCGAGAGATTCGACCGCGTTATGGCAGTAATGGAGAGGAAAGTCCCCGACCGCGTCCCCTGGGCGCTCTGGGGCCACTTCCCCGCCTGCAAATGGCTCAACGGCTACAGCTGGGAGAAAACTACTCGTGATGGCGAAGAGAGTGCTAAGGCCCACATAGCCCTCCTCAGGGAGCTCGACTACAATATGGATATGCTTAAAGTAACACCCTACTTCCGATTTATGGCGATAGAGTGGGGGAGCAAGTTCGAGTTCGTTAACAACGAGGAGGAGGCTCCCACGACGGAGGTCGCCGTTAAGAAGACGGAGGACTGGGAGAAGCTCAATGTACTTGACCCCAAGAAGGAGCTCCGAGAATACATCCGGTGCAACGAAATCCTTGCACGCGACTTGCGCAGGATGCCTTTCATCTACACAATACCTAGCCCCATAATCCAGGCAATGAATGGTGTCAGCACCACTGAGCAGGTGCTAAAAGATATGAAGGAGAATCCAGATGCTCTAAGGGAGGGTCTCAAAACAATCACTGAAACCACAATTGACTTCGCCAAGGCTTGCATCGACGCTGGAGCTTCGGGTATCTTCTTCGGCATTGGCGGCGGAGGACGCATTTGGGAGGTTCTCGATAAGAAGCAATTAGAGACCTATGCTCTTGGCTATGATAAGAAGGTCCTCGACGCAGTTAAAACCCCAATAAAGTTTATGCACATCTGCAGCACACCAGAGGGCAACCCAAAGAAGCTGATGGAGGAGGGCTGGTTCAACAAATATCCCGTCACTGCGCTCAA
>JBGPRA010000254.1:0-2490 GCA_041489375.1 Bathyarchaeia archaeon
CTCAAAGTAGGGCCCGTCCCTATCTTCCACGTGTCCTCGCTGATGGGCTTGATCGGGTCGAGGAGCACCTGCCAATCAGCCATACTCTCCACAACATCCTTCACACCAAGCTCGACCTCCCTCACATACCTCACACCAAGCGGACCACCATCCATTTCATCAAGTCTAGCTCTGAGAATACTGTAATGCTCTTGGAGGTCCACAGCCTTCGGAGTGGACGTGTACTCGGAGAACGCGAAGGGCGAATATTTACAGAGCCCTAAGTCGATCTCCTTGAAGGGTGTGCCCGTTAAACGCGAGCTTCTACACCACTCCCTCTCTATTCCAGATGAGTCCTTTGAGGTGGAGATTCTGTCGGCATCATGCGTAATCCCTCTTTTCTCAATATCCTTTAGGCTTCGGTTGTACTCGGTCGGTTCGGCTTGTATTTGGTTGAATCTGGCTGGCTTAATCGTCATGGGGTAGGATTTGATGTTGGGCGTCGTCCACTTGAGCCACGTGTTGCCTGTGTACACGCCTCCCCCGTAGTAGGTTTTCTTATCGGTTGGAGGCCATGCCTCAGGGAATCCGAGTGTGTTTGCGAAGAGGTAGTATAGCTTGTTGACGTCTCCGATGCTTTCCACCTGACAATATATCTGGTCGATCCTTTTTACAGCCTTAACCACACAATTCACCGATTTCCTATACCTTCAATAACCATTTAATGGTTATCATAGAAGGCATTAAACCTAGGTATCGGGTGGAACTCAGGATAAGGCTTTGACCAATATACACCAAACTTAAGGGTAGGTATAGGTTGTAGTCCCTCTGAGATGAGTCGGTTTGGTGTACGACTTCGATACAGTGATTGACAGACTCCCTACTAGCTCCGCGAAGTGGAGCCTCCGCAAAGAACTTACCGGCGTGGAGGATGTTCTGCCTCTCTGGGTTGCGGACATGGATTTCACGAGCCCACCCGAGGTTGTGAAAGCGATCAAAGAGCGGGCTGCCCACCCCCTATACGGGTATACCACGAATACCGATGGCTACTACAACGGGCTTATCAACTGGATGAATAAGCGCCACGGATGGAGCGGGATCCAACGCGACTGGGTATGTTTCTCACCCGGCGTCGTCGCCGGCACCTGCTTCGCGATCCAGGCCTATTCACAGCCCGGCGATAAGGTCATCGTCCAGCCGCCGGTCTATCATCCATTCAAGATCTCGGTGCTCAGCAACGGTAGGCAGATCGTAGATAACCCACTAAAAATCGTGAAGGGTAACTATGTGATGGACTACGAGGACCTCGAAAAGAAGATCGATGGCAGGACAAAGATGATCATCCTCTGCAGCCCCCACAACCCAGTGGGCCGGGTCTGGAAGCGGGCTGAGCTTGAGCAACTGGTGGAGGTATGTGAGAAGAAGGATATCATTATCGTTTCCGATGAGATCCACATGGACCTAATCCTTGGGAAGACAAAGCATACCTGCACCGCGACGCTCTCAGAGGAGGCGATGCAGAGGACCGTGACGCTGGTCGCCCCCAGCAAGACTTTCAACCTCGCTGGATTATCTAATTCGAGCGCTATCATACCGAATAAAAAGCTCAGGGACGCGTTCCTGAACGTCACGCAGAACCACGGCATCCACTTCGGTAACATCTTCGGAATGGTTGCGCAGGAAGCCGCGTACACGAAGGGTGAGGCGTGGCTGGAGGAGCTACTCGTCTACCTGAAGGGGAACTTCGAGTACCTTGAGCAGTTCATCAAGAAGAAGATCCCCGGACTCAAAGTGTACCCGCTTGAGGGTACTTACCTCGCGTGGGTGGATTGCACATCTCTGGGCTTGGACGACGCGGCGCTCAAGGAGTTTATGCTGAAGAAGGCGAAGCTCTGGCTCGATGAGGGCACTATGTTTGGCATCGGTGGATCCATGTTCATGAGAATCAACATCGGTTGCCCCAGAAGCATCCTGAAGCAGGCCCTCGAGAATCTCGAAAAAGCAGTCAAAGAACTGAGAATCTAGACCCGTGAGTAACCAAGCAGTGATACTCCAGTCCCTATGGGTAAATCAACGTAAAAAGCAGCCTACCAGAGGCTACGCCGCGCACGCTAACCCGCCCAACGTTTAATGCGTTCGGGTACGTAGATGGTCTGGATCTCAGCTAGGTCAACCAATCATGTTCATGACTGATTATCGAGTGGAACTCAGGATAAGACTATGGAGTACACTTGCGTGGATTCACCGCCTCACCTACACTCAGCCATGCCTGTCATTCGCACACGCGATGTAAAATTTCCTTTTCAAGAAGTGTTAAACCATAGTGACTGTGAATGGTAAAACCGGGATAAAGAATGGATCCCAAGATCCTCGCCTATATCATCGTTGCACTCCTCGTTGGAAGCACCGTGGGCTACTTAGCAAACAACGCATTAAAAGAGCCCAAGATCGCAGCACTTCAAATAACCGTAGATGATCTGAAAGCAGACGTAGCGAACCTGACAGCGTCGC
>JBGPRA010000255.1:0-2478 GCA_041489375.1 Bathyarchaeia archaeon
AATCGCAACACGATGTTCAACATGGAGACTAGGTACGACCCAGCGAGGAACGCAGCGGCATGGCAGATCGGGACCATAAACATGTTCAGCGCTGCACCGCTCGAAGGATCGCTCAGGTTGATGAAGGAGGCAGGTATCGAGCGCATCAGGGAGAAGAGCCTCAAGATAACCGGGTACCTCATGTACCTCATCGACGAGATGCTCGGGAAGCCACCTTACAACTACTCCACCGCGACGCCCCGGGAGCCAGAGCGTCGCGGTGGGCACGTCGGCGTTGCCCATAACGAAGGTTGGAGGATTAACCAGGCCCTCATTACCCGGGGGGTCATACCTGACTTCCGGCCACCAAACATTATGCGCCTCGCTCCCATCCCCTTATACGTCAGCTACCACGACGTCTGGAAGGTAGCGCAACACTTGAAAGCTGTCATCGATAACAAAGAATACCAGAAGTTCAAGGACGAGCGCTCTACCGTCACCTAAACATTCGCTAGGAAGCATTTTTCAACCCATCTATCATGCGCGGTTCAACCCCTCTCCCTGGTTTTTAGTGTGCGAAGTTTCTATAGGCGATGTAGAGTAGTTTAATTGATGGCTGGGGACGGTTTCATTCTGGCCCTTGACGAGGGGACGACAAGCGCTAGAGCTCTGATATTCGACAGAGATGCTAGGGTCCTTGGTGTTGGCCAGTTCAAATTCGGTCAGTTATTCCCTCACCCGGGCTGGGTGGAGCAGGACCCACGTGCAATTTGGAAGGCTCAGATTATGGCAGCGAGGAGAGTTATCAAGGAGGCGAAGATAGCTCCCTCCAGTGTTTCAGCCATTGGTATAACTAATCAGAGAGAGACCACAATCATCTGGGATAGGGAGACAGGGGAGCCTGTACACAACGCAATAGTCTGGCAGTGCAGACGTACCGCTGACGCTGTTGAGGGGCTGAGAGACCACTCCGCTATAATAAAGGAGCGGACCGGCCTCGTCCCCGACTCCTATTTCTCAGGACCAAAGATCGGGTGGATACTAGATAATGTCCCTGGCCTCAGACAGCGCGCAGAAAAGGGGGAAGTGCTCTTCGGTACCGTTGACTCCTGGCTAATCTACAAGCTTACGGGCGGTAGGATCCACGCTGTCGACTACTCTAATGCCTCGCGTACAATGCTATTCGACATCAGGAAGCTGAAGTGGGATCGGGAGCTCCTTGATCTGCTAGGTGTCCCTGAGGCGATGCTCCCTGAGCCACGCCCATCGATCGGGGTCATCGGGTATACCGATTCTAGGATCCTCGGGGCGAGCATCCCCATAGCTGGAGACCTCGGGGACCAGCAGGCGGCGCTCTTCGGCCAGACGGCCTTCGTGCCCGGTATGGCAAAGTGCACATATGGTACAGGGAATTTCATGCTCATGAACACCGGCGGAGAGCCAGCGAAGTCGGAGAAGTTACTCACAACGGTGGCGTGGGGCGTCGGTGGTAGGGTCACCTACGCCCTGGAGGGAAGCGTTTTCGTCACTGGCGCCGCCATCCAATGGCTTCAAGAGGCGCTCAGTATTGTAAAGAGCCCGAGACACGCCGAGGCACTTGCCTCCTCTCTGGAGGGCAACGACGGCGTATACTTCGTACCGGCCCTGACCGGCTTAGGCACCCCCTATTGGGACCAGTACAGCCGTGGCACGATCCTGGGGCTGACACGTGGGACGGGTAGGGCTCATATCGCACGCGCCACCCTCGAGGCGATAGCATACCTTACACGCGACGTCTCCGATGAGATGGAAGTCGAGGGAGGTGTCAGTTTGAGAGAGCTACGCGTCGATGGTGGCGCCGCTCGAAACGACTTTCTGATGCAGTTCCAAGCCGATATACTCGGAAAGCGGGTCTTACGCCCAGCAAACACCGAAACAACCGCGCTTGGTGCAGCCTTCGCAGCCGGTCTCGCAGTCAACTACTGGGAGAATCAAAACGAGTTGGCGAAGCTATGGAGAGAGGAGAAGGATTACGAGCCACGGATGAGGGCAAGCGAATGTGATAGACTCTACGCTGGCTGGAGAGAGGCCGTTTCCCGGTCCCTTGGCTGGGCCAGGATCACAGGCTAAGCTGGATGCCACCGGTATCAAATTATATGCTGGGAATGTGGAACCACTAAGCTGGTAGTGGAGCTCAATGCCTGAGAAAGTAGTTTGGGTCAAGGTAGAAGATTTAGAGCGTTTCATTATCGACGTCTTCAAGAAGGCAGGCGTTCCAAAGGCAGACGCTGAAACATGCACAAAGGTTCTGATAGCAGCAGACATGCAGGGGACAGATAGCCACGGCGTAAGCAGGCTAAAGCCTATCTACATCGACCGTATCAAAGCGGGGCAACAATCACCTATCACAGATTTCGAGGTCGTCAGAGAAGGACCAACAACCGCCGTAGTCGATGGGCATAGAGGCATGGGAATGGTCATCGCTAAGAAGGCGATGAATCTCGCCATCAAGAAAGCAAA
>JBGPRA010000256.1:0-2442 GCA_041489375.1 Bathyarchaeia archaeon
AAAAACTATGTGATTATACGCGTTTTTTTCTCTGAATAAGTGTTAATTATACGAGAGTTAATTAGATTTTGGAGTAAATGAAAATGTTAAAAAGTAAATTGATCACTGTTTGTTTCATTATTATACTTCTACTACCAATCAGCCTTCAGACGGTCAAGGCTGACAATGTAGAAATAACGATCGGGAAAATCGCTACAGATTCTAGTGCGTTTGGGCCTGCTGGAGTATTGGCCCAGATAGCTATCGACGACATTAACGACTACATGGAGGCCAACTCTATACCTTACACCTTCACCGTTGAGATGAAAGATGCTATGAGTTCAGATGCAACTCACCTGGAGAAGATCAAGGAGCTCGAGTCTACAGGTGTCAGATTCATCAACGGTGGAGGTTGGAGCAATATGGCGCTGAGTGCTCTCCCCTACTGCAATGATAAAGGTATTCTGTTAGTCAGCTCATCATCAACAACTCCTGTCCTAGAGATCGCCGGTGACAATCTGTTCCGGTTCTGCCCCTCAGACATATGGCAGGGACCAGCCATAGCCAGCATGATTAAGAAATATGGATACATGAACACCATCGTTGTTTGGCGTGGCGACGCATGGGGCGACGGATTAGCAGAGACCTTCAAGAGTGCATACGTAAAACTTGGGGGCAGAATCATCGGTGACTCATCTACGAGATACGGCATCGAAGCAACAGACTTCTCCGACGTCTTATCCTCAGCCGAGAGACAGATGACGAACGCTCAGATGCGTTACGGAGCCTATAAGACATGCGTTCTACTCCTCGCATTCAATGAGGCTGCCAAAATAATTACGCAGGCCGAGGCGTACCCGAAGATCTACGACACGAAGTGGTTTGGCGGAGATGGAACCGCCAGGAATTGGAGAGTCCATGATGATGCGCCTGACCAGGCGTGTCACCTCAAGCTATTCAGCGTTCTAGCTAAGGAGGAACACGGCTACTGGTGGGACAGTGTCGCCGAGAGGTACGATGCGGAGGTGCATCAGGGGTTCACTTACTACAACGCATTTGATTATGACATCTACTGGGTTATAGCGCTCAGCATAGCACAGGCCGGTTATCCTGGGGTCGACGTGATGGCTGTTAAAGCGATTCTCCCAGGTGTGGCAGCAGGCTTCGATGGAGCTAGTGGCCACATCCTCCTCAACGCTTATGGTGACCGCGTCTACGCGGGGTGCGAAATCTGGGGCTTCTACGCGTCGGGTGGCGAGGCTCAGATGATCTCTTTCGGCAAAATAGATGCTTCAAACAGGGTCACGTGGAACACAATCGCGTTGAAACACTACCTTACCGGATGCGCAAACGGCGCAGTTATGCGGTATGTCAGCGCTTACTCCTCAAAGGTAATTGGAGGGAGCTGGAGCCTCAGCGTCGACAATATGGGCGCCGAGTTCAAGTTAGCCTACAAGGAGCAAAACCTTAAACCAAGCATTGAGGATTCCCCCAGATACTCAGTAGACTACTTCAAGGCATATAGTAGGCTGGAGAGAGTTGTCTCACAGTCTAGTAGTAAGACGGTGGTGGAGTGTAGTCTCCACTTCGAGAAGGACTGGGCTAAGATGGATGGGACACGGGAATTGGTGGAATCTGACCTGCTTGCCACCATAACAGTCACGAAATATGGTGTAACTGTGGACCTCCCCACGCCGATACTCGGACAGAACTTTGACATCCTGGGAAGCACTTACCGATATAACTTTTAATGGACTTACATCCCTAATCGCGCGCACATTAGGGATTGACCCTTAATCTATTGGTATATACTCGCGTTCTTTTATACCTGTGATGCGCGAGTCTTCACGTCACCGCGCGCGCGACACCAGAATGCTGACCCCATAGTCAAAGTAGCGTACGGGGCTACCACAGAGAAAACCACAACAAGGAGGACCACCCGCAGAGAAGACCATCACCATAAGTCCCTATAGAGCAGGATGAAGCCGAGTTGCACCCTTCAAGAAACCAGCTTCGCTAGATACTCGTTCAGGCTATCAAGTTCATATTTCTTGAGGTTTTGGATGGTCTGGGTCAGTTTTACGTGATTGTTAAGCCTAATATCGCTATGGGGGTTGAGTTGGGTCTTATCCAAGTATCTTAGGAAGGCGTCGCGATTTGCTCGGGACCTTGCGTGTTTAAGGATTAAGTCTTTATGGCTGACTATGTCCTCCAGGTTCTCCTCCGGTAAGCCCTGCGCCTCAGCTATCTCGGCGTTGATCTTAGCCCTGGAGCCTTCCACGTCCCGCATCAGCCGCACGGCGTAGATGCGCTTCCCTCTCTCAGCCACGTCCAGCCTCCAACCCTCGTACGTTGTATAATATAGCCGATGTCGGTTGGCGTTGATTCTGTTCTTTGTTGTCCGGATGTCGGACTTCATCGCCTTCGCTATCTCGTTGGGGGTCCACCACTCGCCCTCATGTT
>JBGPRA010000257.1:0-2409 GCA_041489375.1 Bathyarchaeia archaeon
ATAATGGTCCGTATAAGGACCTTTGAGAACGCGGTGAGGAGACTAACGAAGGAAGGGAAGATACCAGCACGCTTCGGCCTTTACACCGGGCAGGAGGCAGTCGCCGCGGGTGTCTCCATTCATCTACGGAAGGGCGACCAGATCGGCAGCACCCACAGGGCCCTCGGCCACCTCATAGCAAAAGGCTGCGACCTCAACAAATTAATGGCGGAGCTCATGGGGAAGGAATCAGGCTTCAATCATGGCAAGGCCGGCCCTTACCACACATTCGACCCCTCCGTCGGAGCCCTAGGCGCAAACGGTATCGTCGGTGGAAGCGTCCCCATGACTGCAGGCTACGCTCTAGCTAATCAACTTAAAGGAGAGGGAAACATCACAGTCTCCTACTTCGGTGAAGGCGGTAGTAACCAAGGCGGGGTGCAAGAGACTCTCAACCTTGCTGCATGCTGGCAGTTACCCATAGTTTTCGTCTGCGAGAACAGCAGCCCAGAAGTCCAAAGGATGCTCGGTCACGAGATCGACTACCCTCAACTTAGCATCGATAAGATCAGCCTCAGGGCGAAGAACTACGGCATGCCCGGTTCAACTCACACTGGCTGGGACGCTACAGATGTCTATAAGGCCGCGGGTAAGGCCATCATGCGTGCACGTATAGGAAAGGGTCCCACATTGCTCGAGTTTAAGGTTCACCAACTCGAGGGCAACCTAGAGGGGCGTCTCGAGGCGAATGAGAAGGAAAGGCAGTGGGATCCCATAGACTTACTTAAACAGAAGATACCTCAGAAGCTCGACGAGCAGATCAAGTCCGATGAGGCTGCCAAGATCCAGATAGCCATTGACTTTGGTCTAAGGAGCCCCGAGCCATCATCTGATCAGGCTTACTCGTGTGTCTTCAAGGAGGCTGATTAAGATGCCCCTGCGTGAGATTACCTTCGGTGAGGCACTAAACGAGGCTCATCTTTCGGAGATGGAGCGAGACCCCAAGGTCATTGTCTTCGGAGAGAACGTTTCCAGCCAGTGGAGAGAAGCGACTAAAGGGCTCAAGGAGAGATTTGGGCGAGAGCGGGTACGAGACGCACCAATAACCGAGACCGCTTTCATCGGCGCAGGCGTCGGTGCCGCAATAGCTGGCTACCGCCCCGTAGTGGAACTCATGCTCGTCGACTTTGGTCTGGTCGCCATGGACCAGATACTCAACCAGTTCGCTAAGAGCGCGTACATGAGCGGAGGAGTAATTAGCGTTCCCATGACTCTACGGGCTCTAACAGGTGCTGGCACGAGTAGTGGTGCGACCCACAGCGAGAGTCTCCACGGCTTATTCGCCCACATGCCGGGTCTAAAGGTGGTTATTCCCAGTAACCCCCACGATGCCAAGGGCCTACTAATCAGCAGCATACGCGACCCAAACCCGAAGATCTTCATGGAGCATAGACTCCTCTACCCAGTCAAGGGGCAGGTACCGAAGGAAACCTATGAGGTCCCCTTAGGCGTAGCCAATCTGGTCAGGGAGGGCAAGGACATAACCGTCATCGCTACAAGCTTCATGGTACAAGAGGCGATGAAAGCCGCCGATGAGCTAAAAGGTAGGGTAAGCGTCGAGGTTATCGATCCGCGGTCTCTAGTTCCCCTTGATGAGGAGGCAATAGTTAACTCAGTCATAAAAACCGGCCGCCTAGTCGTCGTCGACGAGGACTACCTCCACTACGGCTTCAGTGGCGAGGTCGTTGCCTTGGTCGCAGAGAAGGCGCTGAAGAGCCTAGAAGCCCCGCCGATCCGCGTCGCGACACCTAATATTCCACTTCCTTTCAACCCGAAGCTCGAAAAGGAACTCCTCCCGAGTAAGGAGAAGATCGTCGCTGCAATAATGCGTGCAGTCGCATAACCCTTTTTTACTCGTTTTTCCGTTCAGTAAAGTCTTAAAGTGAGGTAACCCGCCTAATTCGAAGAGGATTCCATGGTCAAGTGCGACAAGTGCGGCGTCGAGACGTACATGCCTTTCAAGTGCAACTACTGCGGGGGCTACTTCTGCGAGCAGCACAGGCTACCCGAGTTCCACGATTGTAAGGGCAAGTACGACCAGACTAAGCCTAGCACTGTACAGGTCGGGGAGTATACCTCATCAGGCGGATTCTATGGCAATTACTCGACGAGCAGAATTATACGCCCCTTCTGGTTCAGTAGGAAAGAGCTGAGGGACCTCGTCATAGGACTTCTCGTCATTGTAACACTCCCATTCGTCAAAATATGGAGTTACTTCTATATCCAACCCCAATTCGTCGTGGGAATTGTCACGATTCTGGCACTAGCATTCATCCTACACGAATTAGCTCACAAGTTCGCGGCACAGCGGCTCGGAATGTGGGCTGAGTTCCGGCTAAGCACGACCGGACTGTTATTCACCTTCCTATC
>JBGPRA010000258.1:0-2399 GCA_041489375.1 Bathyarchaeia archaeon
ACCCACGCTCCCTCGCCTTATCACGAAGTCTGTTAATCCTATCTAGGTAGGTCTCAGGCAGGAGAGTCGGCTCCTGGTTAGGGGTGCCGAAATCAGGCAGCTTGAGTTCAGAAAGCTCGGCGTGACGCGCCAACGGTTACACCATTGAAGTACTAGTACAATATAGTTATCAGCCTTGGGAGGCTGCGGTGACCCTTGAATTCTTTAGCAACTTGATAGGAGGGTTGATCGATGGGTCACACGGGTTTCTACGTGGGCGTCGACTGCGGCTCGCAGGGAACGAAAGCTGTCGTTGTCGACGGGGAAGATGGTAAGGTTCTCGGAAGTGGCTACGTTGGCTACGGCTTGATAGAGGGTTTGCCACCTGGGCACCGAGAACAGCATCCATCTACTTGGGTTGAGGCGATGACAATGTCGATCAAGGACGCCCTAAGAGAAGCTAAGATCAAGGGCAAGGTCGTAGGTATGGGCGTCTCAGGCCAACAGCATGGCTTCGTCCCACTCGACGACCATGGAGAAGTCATTCGCCCCGCGAAGCTTTGGAACGATACGAGCACCGCCGAAGAGTGTAGGTGGCTCATCGAGCACCTCGGCGGAGTGAGGGAGGTGGTGAAGCTTACCGGGAACACCATTCTGCCGGGCTTCACAGCAGGGAAGATATTATGGCTTCGGAGGCACGAGCCTGAGAATTACGCCCGTCTCGCGACTGTGCTCCTACCTCACGACTACCTCAACTACTGGCTCACAGGGAGAACGATTATGGAGGCTGGGGACGCTTCGGGGACAGCCCTCATGGATGTGAGAACCCGACAGTGGAGGAAGAAGGTAATCGAGACCCTTGACCCAACGCTATTTGTGAAAATGCCCAAGATTCACGCATCTAGCGAGCCAGCGGGTATCTTGAGGCAGGGGGCAGCAGAGAGGCTCGGGCTCCCGGAAGGTATTCTCGTGAGCGCTGGTGGCGGTGACAATATGATGGGGGCAATAGGGACTGGAAATACCCGACCTGGTATTGTCACCGTGAGTCTCGGTACGTCGGGGACAATCTATGCATACTCTGGGAAGCCAATCGTCGACCCCATTGGAGAAGCCCACGCCTTCTGCGATTCAACAGGGGCATGGCTTCCCCTCGCCTGCACAATGAACGTTACTGTTGCCACAGAAGCGGTCAGGAGCCTACTTGCCCTCAGTTACAGGGAGTTGGAGGAGGCGGTGGAGGTGACGCCCGTTGGTTCTAACGGGATCCTCCTTCTACCATATCTTACCGGGGAGCGGACACCAAACGTCCCCAATGGTAAGGGCGTCCTCTACGGACTTACACCCGAGAACTTCATTAAAGCTAACCTCATTCGCGCCACAATGGAGGGGGCAACGATGGGGCTTAACTTTGGCTTCAATCGTCTTAAAGAGATGGGTATTGAGCCGAGCGAGGTTCGACTCACTGGCGGAGGCTCAAAGAATCGGGCTTGGAGGAGAATGTGTGCCGATGTCTTTGGCGTCGAGACTGTCTGCCTACGGGTAGACGAGGGTGCCGCGTATGGCGCAGCGCTCCAAGCGCTATGGACACAGGGGAGCAGTAGATCTATCTCGCAAATAACTGACGCCTTCGTCAAATTGGACGAGGTTACTCGGGCTAAACCGGATAAGGGTAACTCTGAGACTTATAGAAAGCTCCAAAGACTGCAGGACAGGCTTAGCATAGACCTTAGGGACATCTTTACTTCCTGAGCGGAAAACTGTTTTATCACTTCAGACATTTTCAACTCATGCTTGATCTGAGATCCCAGAAGATTGAGAGGACCCCGGAGGAGATGCTCAAGCATCTCAATGGGTCAAAACTGAGGCTGCGCTTCAGCGTTGGAGTTTGGTATTTCTATCCCGGAGGGGGGCGTTTTCACGACGCCTACATAGAGAAAGGCACCATTACGGACTGCATCGAGAAGATCAAGGAGATGAAGGACGATGAAATAATAGACGGTTCTCTGGGTGTCGAGGCTCACTACCCCAACGAGGTCAACCGAGATAATATTCACATCTACAAGGGACTCGAGAAGGAGACTGGCATCAGGCTCATAACATGCATCCCTATGCTCTTCTTTGACAAGCAGTTTGAGTTCGGTAGCCTTAGCAACCCCGACGCTAAGGTGAGAAAGTTCGCCATTGATCGTCTCAAGGATAGTCTCAAGCTCAATAAGGAGCTGGGAACCGATGTCTGCGTCATCTGGCCGGGGATCGACGGGTACGAAAACCCATTTGGCCACGACTACTACGGGATGTGGAGCCGCTTCGAAAGTGCTGTCGCGGAGGCTATGGATGAGGTCCCTGGTATGAGGGTTGCGATAGAGCCGAAGCCCTACGAACCTCGTGGAAACAACATATATCGGAACACGGCGAATGGG
>JBGPRA010000259.1:0-2372 GCA_041489375.1 Bathyarchaeia archaeon
CATGTGTTGAGGACGGGGGTTACGCGCTCGAGCTTTGGTGTTTTGCTTATCCCCATAGTGATGAGGGCGGACCTCGCTTGTTTAGGTGTGGCGACGTGAATCGGGTGCCCCTCAAATGTAGCACCCTTCCCGGGCTCAGCAATGTATGTCTCACCGGTGTAGATGTCTTTGATGACAGCCGCCAGTGTCCCCGAGTGCCTCCCATTTTCTGAGACGGATAAGCATGTAGCAACTGGGTGGAGTCCCCTTGCTAGGTTTGTGGTGCCGTCGATGGGGTCAGCTATGACAACGGGGCCACCGCCACCGATTAGAACGTTACCCTCCTCGCTGATGAGGCTCGCTGAGACCCCTTTTGCTATTAATGTCTCCGTGAGTGCGTTTTGGGCGACTTCGTCGAGGAAGTGTTTGTAGTCTTGGGTCTCGAGGCCTGTGTCTTTTAACAGTGCCTCCGTTACGGATATGTGGATATTCTCCGCTGCCTCGCGGAGAATGTCAAGCCAGTCAGATGAATTCATGTTCCTTCAGTACCTTCTATGGCGCGCGCTGATATGATGGGTAAGTGTCTATAGCGAGCAACTAAAATATTCTCGCAGGGATCAAGGGGTGGAGTTGTCTAAGAGGGTCCTCTCAGCGGCGTTCTATGCTAGGAGCCCTGAGGTTGTCGCTCGGGACCTTCTAGGCAAGAGGCTGATCCGGGTTCTCGACGGGTATAGGCTTGGTGGAATCGTGACTGAGACGGAAGCTTATCATGGGCTGGATGACCCCGCGAGCAGAGCGTATCGGGGGAAGAAGAGGTATAACTCCCCGATGTGGGACGAGCCCGGGCGCCTATTCGTTTACAACGTCCACAAGTACTGGATGCTGAACGTGATCGCCCACGAGCCTAGTGGGGTGGGTGGCGTGCTCTTCAGGGCAATAGAGCCGACAACTGGGGTCAGGATGATGAGAAGACTCCGCCCAGTCGCGGAGGATAGGGAACTAACCAGTGGTCCGGGGAAGCTAAGCCTCGCACTTGGCGTGATGAGGGATCTAAATGGTTACTTCGCTACCGACCCCGACAGCCCTGTCATTATTCTGGACGCCCCCTGCGTAACCGAGTACTGCACAAGCCACAGGATAGGCGTGAGGAGGGACCTCCCTGAGGAGCTCCGCTTCTACGTCCCTGGTAATAGATTCGTCTCCAGGGGTTAGGTGAGTCTTCGGGTGATAATCCTGCTGACTCATATACACGCGATAATGCAGCGAACTAGGTTGTTTAGAAATTCTCTAGCATCGACAATCGATTCTAAAAATGCCGCCCTTCCCGAGGACCCTGTTAGCTGCGTTAAAGGCTGAAGCCTAGGGAGATACAATAGAAGCGGGTAGCAGGGCAGATAGCGGATCAGATGGCGGGGCAGGGCGAGGCGGGGTGCTTTTTTCCTAGTCGCGCCTATACGCATAGCCGCATCCGCATTCGCATCCGGGTATATGCAGGGTCAACCTCAGCTACAGCTTTGGCTACCCAGGGTGGAATCTGCTCATAATCATGGCCCGGCCTCTGCAGCTCCTGCCTTACACTAGGGGGGTCTTGAGCTGGGTTCAGCACCTCACTCCATATTTGAGAATATACTCGCATAGAAAGCTAAGTTTTCTAGTTCCTTCCGAGGCAGACGAGGCAGCGACTCACACCGTGAAGTGCTTGACACACCTGACCGGATCAGGCTGCCCAAGCTCCACACTAAACACTACGCACGATGTCTAAAGAATTCAAATATATCCCTGGGAGCGGATATTTGTTCATTATTGTTCCGCTTCATGCTCGCGCCCTTGGAGGGTTACTCCGATAGCGTCCTCAGGACACTCTGTTTCCACCATGGAGCCGACTTGACCTTCACAGAGATGGCTCATGTCGAAAGCTTCCTGAAGAAAAATAGGCTCGCATTGGAGAAGATAGCCGTACGCGACTTGACCCCGATCCAGATCCAACTCCTCACCGGGCGGGAGAACGAGCTTGAAAGATTCCTTGAGGGTTTCACCTCATTCCCCGGGTTCGAGGGGTTCAACCTTAACTTGAGCTGCCCGAGCCCAGACGTCATCGGCAGAGGAAAAGGGGCTGCTATGATTAAGAGGGTCGCTAAGACGCAGAGGCTCGTATCCCTGATACACGGCCATGGCTATGCTGTCTCACTGAAGATGCGGCTCGGCACGAACGCTCACGAGAGAGAGCTCAAGGTATACCTAAACGCGATAAGGGGGGTCGACGCGGACTTTTTTGTAGTTCACGCGAAGACAGCAGCGCAGAGCTCAGCGGAGTCCGAGGACTACTCAGTCTTCCCAGAGTGTGTCAACGCAGCGGGTGGGCGGCCTGTGATCGCTAACGGAGGCATTGACTC
>JBGPRA010000260.1:0-2350 GCA_041489375.1 Bathyarchaeia archaeon
AGCCCGATAATCTTCAGCTCCACCTGATTCGCGTATGGGAGCTGAATATTCATACATGTGGCGCGCACGCTGATTTTCTTATTGCGTCGCTGAGTTCTTCCTCAAGTTTGTCAGGATTTTTCAAGGCCTCATTCTTTCTCGTCTCGATCGCAGCGATTGCTTCTGCACGCTCTAATATTATCTTACATCTCTCGGCAGACGCGATGTCGATCATCCTGCCGTCGAGTTCAACCGACGCTGTGCCCCTGGACACCCCTTCCTCGAATGCCTTCAGAGCTCTTCTCATGTATGAGACCTCCTCCTCCGGAATAGAGAAGCCATTATTCAGATGGATGATTGGCGCGGGGTGGATGACCCCCGCTCCCTTAAAGCCAAGTTTCCTAGAGTTGATAGCGGCTTCAATGATCTTCTCAGGTTCCCCCCAGCTGAAGGGCTCAATGCCGATGAGTCCCATTGGCTGGATACCAGCGGCGTAGGCGTCCATCAAGACCTTTGAGTTTGCGTACCACAGCTCCCTACCCTCGATTGTCGTGCGTACACCCATCTCGCGGGTTAAGTCCTCAGCCCCAACACTAATGGTAACTATCCTCGGGCTCGAGCACGCG
Source organism: Bathyarchaeia archaeon (assembly GCA_041489375.1). Taxonomy (GTDB): domain Archaea; phylum Thermoproteota; class Bathyarchaeia; order TCS64; family TCS64; genus UBA8941. The sequence goes on from JBGPRA010000260.1 coordinate 606, forward strand.
ATCTCGTACGCCTTTATCACTCCTATGGCGCTCTCGACAGTAACGGAGATCTGGATGCTCCTAGGGGATATGCCTCTCCTCCTCTCGAGTTCAGTTATCACCTCCTCCCTCACCTTGACCTCCTCCGCTGACTCTACCTTAGGGAGAGAGACACAAGTAAGGCCAGGCCAGATCGACGCCTCCAAATCCTTCACTGCCTGGGTAATGGGACGGTTGATTCTTACCGAAACATCTGAGCCGCCCTTACCGACTAAGGGTATAGAATTCTTGATGAGCGCTCGAGCAGATTCTTTTTCGGCCTCGGGGACAGAGTCCTCGAGGTCCATGACGTAGCAGTCAGCACCCCTCGTGTACGCCTTCCCCACGAATCTGGTGACGTTGACGGGGAACGTCATGGAGGATCTCCTGACGAATCTCCTCATGTCAGTGTAGTGTGTTGCGCTCATGTCTTCTTCGCTGCTTAGATTGGAGTGTTGGGGATTTAATGGCTTTTAAGACTCAGGAATCGCTTGGTTGAAAGCAACCTTCTCATTAATTAGTAGTTCTACCTCATCGTCTCTGTATCCGATCAGCTTCAGGATTTCCACTGTGTGTTGGCCTAAAAACGGTGGAAGTGTTTCGAGGGACACCGGCGTCTCCGAGAACTGGATGCCGGTTGCAATGGATCTGTAGGTGAAACCTAACGGGTGGGGCTTCTCTATTATTACTCCTCTCTCGGTCACGTTGGGGTCTCTGATGACCTCATCATCCGTTCTCACGGATGAGCAGGGGATCTTCTCACTTAGCAACTGGGATACCTCGTCCCTTGTCTTTGACTTGAACCAGTCGGTTAATTTCGTTGATGATTGCTTTAGCTCGTCAGGTTGAACACCCACAACGTCAGCTAGTATCTTCAGATCTTTCTCAGCTGTGGCCCTTACGACGATGAATCCGTTCTTCACCCCGTACACTCCATGTATAGAGGATGATTGCCGTCGAGATCTCTCCTCCGCGGTGATCCCTGCCAGTAGACACTGTGTGAAGGCTAAACCTGCGACCGTCATGAGGGCGTCGGTCTGAGCGACGTCGATCCTCTGACCTTTCCCTGTGACATTTCTATGGTTGAGGGCGGCGAGGATACCGAAGGCGAGGAAGGTCCCGGGGATGGAGTCTCCAGGGCTACCTGCAAGACAGCTGGGAATAAAGGAGGCCTTGCTGCCGGGACCGCGGGGCTCGCGGCTGTTAAGCCACATCCAGCCGCTCGCTGCCTGACTCACAATATCGTAGGAGGGCCTGAAGGCGTACGGTCCGGTCTGGCCGAAGCCGGAGATAGAGGCATATATGATACCCTGGTTCTCCTTGCATAACGCATCGTATCCTATGCCAAGCCTGTCCATCACGCCAGGCCTGAAGTTCTCCACTACTACGTCGGAGATCCTTGTGAGCCTCTTCAGCGCCTCCACGCCCTTATCTTTCTTAAGGTCGAGGGAGATGCTCTTCTTATTCCTGTTAGGGAACATGAAGTAACTGCTCTGCCCCTCCAGTTTGACGTAACCTGCGCCCACCCTAGACTCGTCCCCCCATGGTGGCTCGACCTTGATGACCTCAGCGCCCATGTCGGCTAACAGCATCGTGCAGAAAGGCCCAGCTAGATGCTGCGAGAGATCTAGGACCCTCAACTTGGACAAAGCCTTCGCCAACTCATCACCTAGAGAAGGTTATAATGTGTTTTCTTAAAAGGTGCTGGCTCATGGTCTCGATTTGCG
>JBGPRA010000261.1:0-2349 GCA_041489375.1 Bathyarchaeia archaeon
ATCACGCTGTTTAACTCCGCTATTTATATGACCGGCTGAATCCCTCACGAGCACGGCGTAGTCGTGCTCTCCGACTGTTAAACCGGTGTTAGTGAGCTCTGTCGCGGAGATTCGTTTGCCGAGAGTCTTGAGCAGTTCTTTGCCCTTCTCCGACAGCTCCATCCCTCCCTTGCTGATCGCGATTAACCCTTCTCCTTTAAGTCGCCGAACAATAGTCCGAACTGAGCCTTCACCGATCCCCAAACTGCTCGCCAGCTGCTGCCTACCCACATTGGACCCGGAGGAGATGAGCTCTATTGCCTTAAGGACATGAGCCGGAGTGTAGCTCGGGTATCTACCTGGGGCAGCTTTGTCAGCGATGCTGTAAAGAATAGAGACTGCGTCCAAACTCAACACCCAGATTAACATAATACGATTCCGCAGGCGGGTATAAATCTAGAAGGCTGTGTAAGTCCACGCCACAAGGTCTCCGCTGTGTAGAACCCACTTGTCACTTCCGACGGGGCCTAGAACCCAGGCCTTTGAACTCTTTTCATAATAGCTCCATCCCCAGTAATGATTGGAATCTCCCAAGATCCCGTTTATCGAGGTCACGAATGCTCCAAGGTCGCTGACGCTGTACTTGACATCAAGGTCCATCTTTGAGACGGTTAGCACAGTCGCGTTCATTGGGACCCTGGTTGAGTTAAACCACATCACCGTGCCGTTCCCGTAGTCGAGTTTCATATTCACCCGCATCGATATACCGACCAGTTCCTTTGAGAGGGATTCGTAATCACTCTTGTAGGACTGAGCTTGTGAGTAGTAGAAGAGTGACAGATAGCCACCAACGATCGTAGTGCATAGGAGCAGGACTGTGGACCATAGGAAAACAGTTCTTTCCTTCAAATTGATTTCATCTCCTGTCTCAAGCCGCTTTCAGGTAATTTCTTAATCATGCTTAGCAGAGGCGTGACCCCCAGGAAGAAGAAAGCGGCGTTTGAAACCTCGTGGAGCAGCGCGAAGGGTATGCCCGCCACGAGAACCGGTATGAGAGGCAGACTGAATGATAACGCCGAGGCTATGTTGGTTAAGAGATCATAGATAAAGGTCAAGAGGAAGCCTAATGCCGCGAACTTAATCCCATCCGTGAGCATCTGGCTCTTTGCGAAACCAGTGTTATTTAACAATCTTAGCTTTCTAATTGATCCTCCAGCTAGGCCGTAGATGGTTTCACCGAGGGAAGTGGCAAATAGGATGGGTAGAGAGAACCCGTAGGGGTTCAAGGTCCCGTAAACCAGCCATGTGAGTGCTCCGACCGATGAGCCGACGGTAGCGCCGAAGGCTAGCCCTGAAATGAACACTATCAGATCCATGAATTTTATGTTCGTAATACCTATTAGCAGATAGTTTGTTGCCACGCACGCCGCAGTCATGATTGCGATTAAGCTGATTTGGCGAGTAGATTTCATTTATTGGGACCTGACTTAAATATGGATGGATAATCCAGCTATATGAATTTGATGGTAATGTACACTCATTAACGCGGGTTTGAGTTGAATTGAATACGTACACGTCCCGCAAATTGCGCAATTTTGGTTTTTAATTAGGGTGAGGAGATTCCCGGGACCTTCGGGAAGGGAACCGACTCCCAGATGTAATCGCGACCGCATACGTACCTAGTGAAGCGTTCCACTCCTATGCCGAAGCCGGCTGATGGCGTCGTCCCCTCCCTGAGCATCTCGAGGTACCACCTGTATGTCTCCGGAACCTCTCCCGTAGAGAGCATCCTGGCGACGACCCTCTCGTACTTGTACTCCCTCTCACCACCGCTGACAGCCTCACCATAGCCTTCTGGGTAGAATAGGTCGAAGTCGCGGAGGATTCCCGGGCATTCCTCGTCCTCTCTGTCGTAGAAGCCCCTCGCCGTCTTCGGGTAGTCGATGAGCCAGAAGAAGTCACTGAAGCTATTAGAGAGAGTCGTCTCTGCCTCCCACGATGGCGCGCGCGCTGTCTTATACATCCCTCGCAGACGCCTGAGTCTGGAGAGAGCGAGGTTAGAGAACCTTAAGAAAAATATCCTTGAGACGGCTTCATCGAGAGACAATGTCGCAGTAATTTCTGAACTCGCCAAGAAGAATGTTCTATCAGTAAACGAGATACGTGAAATTATTGATTATGGCTTGAAGGATGGATCACTTAAGGGAGTCTATAGGGATCAGGATAAATCGGCGTTTTTATCAGACGCTTTAGTCACGCGTGTCAGGGAAGGAGTGATGAGGGATGTCTCCTCTGGAGTTGTTACGATTAGCCTTCAAGACCTCGCGAAGAGATATGAGGTTTCGGTTTCTGAAGTTAGAATTTTCATAG
>JBGPRA010000262.1:0-2348 GCA_041489375.1 Bathyarchaeia archaeon
AGCCCACGCATGTAGGCTAGGAACCCCCCGATGGTTGGGAAGATGTGGTTGTTGAGGGTGGGCGACCCAATGAGGATCGCCTTGGCGTCGAGGATGTCCGCGATTACGTCGCTGTTTGGGCTCGCGGCGAGGCAGTGAACCTTGACCTCCACACCCTTCGAGGCGATTCCATCAGCAATCGCCCTGGCTAGCACCTGCGTGCTCCCCCACATCGTGTCGTAGACGACGACCGCCTTCTTCTTCGTCTCTCCGGCAACCCAACCCTGGTAGGCCTTCAGGATCTTACCCGGATCATTGCGCCAAATTATACCGTGGCTAGGAGCAATCATCTCCAAGGGAACCCCTTCCAACGCCTTGAGAGCCCGTGAGACGCTCCTCCAGAGTGGCATTAAGATATTCGCATAATATGTCGAGGCCTCCTGCATCAACTCCGCAGCGTCAACTTCGTCGTCGAATCGCCCACTCGATGCTAGGTGCTGCCCAAATGCGTCGTTACTGAAGAGTAGCTTCTCCTCAGGCATGTAGCTAACCATCGAGTCTGGCCAGTGCGCCATGGGGACAGGAACAAAGGATAGACTTCTCTTACCAAGTTTAAGCGACGGCTTCTTTTCGATGGGTGTCGCCTTAATGTCTCCGCCATAATACTTCCAGAGGATGTTGATGCACCTCTCCGTAGCAATCAACTCAGCGTTGGGGCAGGCCTCCAGGACTTTGCGGATACTCCCTGAATGGTCTGGCTCCGCGTGGTTAGCGACGATGTAGTCAACCTTTTTCGGGTCGATAATCTCGCTCATCTTAGTAACTTGTTCCTCGGCGAAGGGCGCCTTGACGAAATCGATAAGCGCCACCTTCTCATCTACGACGAGGTAGGAGTTGTAGCTACTCCCCCTGTGGGTGACATAGCTATGAAAGCTACGTATACTCCAATCCACGGCACCTATCCAGTGTATGCCTTCCCTGAGCTGCACCATAGGAATCAACCTTTGAGGTTTCGAGGGAAGGAGCGAATAAAAGGGTTATGAGAGAGGTACCTCGACCTCGAGGAGGTCGCTCGCGATTAACGTGTGGGGGAATATCCTCCTAGCTGCCTCCAGCAAAGGCTCAACATCCCCGTAACGGCCACTTATATGGGTCAAGATGAGTCGCTTGACCCTGGCCTTCATAGCGACCTCAGCTGCCTGACTTACAGTCGAGTGGCCATCCTCCGCGGCACGCTCAACAAGTTCATCCCCGAAGGTCGCTTCATGGATGAGAAGGTCGGCGCCGGCTGCCATCATTGTAATCTCCTCGCTGGGCCTCGTGTCCCCAGTGTAGACAAGTCGTCTACCCAACCGGGGAGGGTCTGTGATGTTAAGCGATCTCACCAACTTATCATCCACCTCAACATCTTCGCCATCTTGAAGCCTTTTCCACAGCACCCCCTCAGGGACATTGAGAGCTCTCGCTTTCTCTGGGTGGAACCTCCCGGGTCGGGGCTTCTCCACTACCGCATAGGACCATGCCTCCCCTCTATGATCCGCCCTACACGCCTCGACAGTGAATCCCTTTGAGTCGGATACCCTACCCGGTTCGTTTAGCTCATGTACGATAACGGGGAACCCCGGGCCGCCGAGGGTATTCGAGACTCCTTGGAGGAACTCGTGTGTCCCCAAGGGGCCGTAAATGTCGAGGGGTTCCTCTCTCCTCTGCAATGTCATAGATTGAAGGAGACCGGGAGCACCGAGTAAGTGGTCACCGTGAAGGTGAGTGATGAAGATCTGCTTAACCCTGCTGAAACCTATGTGGGCGGCGACCATCTGTCTTTGGGTTCCCTCGCCGCAGTCTAATAGAATAACGCTGCGTCCCATCTGGACAGCGACTGAGGAAGAGCCTCTCTCGGGTGTAGGCATGCTCCCACTAGTCCCGAGGAAAACCACCTTCATGTGAGTCAGCTCCAGAGCTCAGGATCGGGCACTCCGCTTTAAAACATCTCAGTGGCTGGGCTGAGCCTCGAGCCAGTGGATCGCCTCGATGGCTGCAGCGCAGCCGCTACCACAGCTAGTTACGACTTGACGATAGTTCCTGTCGATGAGGTCTCCTGCCACGAAGACGCCGGGCTTGGATGTCTTAACGCCTTCGGTCTTGGGATAGCCAGAGTCATTCATTTCGAGTTCCCCCTGGAGTATTCCTGTATTTGGGTTCCAGCCTATCGCAAGGAGAATACCGTCAGTATCCATGACCTTTAACTCCCCAGTTTTTAAGTCCCGAAATCGGACACCTTGTACCCGCTTCTCGCCTAATATCTCTTCAACTACGGTGCTGTAGAGGAATTTAATCTTGGGTTCACTAAGTGCCCTGTCTGTGAGGCA
>JBGPRA010000263.1:0-2335 GCA_041489375.1 Bathyarchaeia archaeon
CTCAGCTATCCAGGGCTTGTCTTGGCACTCCTTTCTGACCGCATCGAAGAGTACGGTGGGCGTGCATGGGGTCTTCAGTTCCTGGTTTTCGATGAGTATAGCGAGGTTATCTGTGAAGATTAGCGCCCTATCCAGTACAGTTATGGGTTTAACCCCTGACCTATAGTCATGGGACTTTATTGCGTGCAGGCTGGTTTCTGGTAGCCTACCTACCAGCATCTTGGCTGTCCTGTGCCCGTGGGTGGTAGGCTCGTCCTCGGTCGCATCTTGGTCGAGGTCGTGGAGAAGACCGACGAGACTCCAGTCCTGAGGGACCGCGGCAAACCCAGGGGCAAGGACCTCCATAATCCGAGCTACTAGGACTGAGTGGAAGAACTTGCTGGAGCCCTCCAGTAGGCGGTGGGCTTCCCCCTCGGTGATCCCCGCCATCAAAAGAAAATGGATGTTGAAGCTTAAAAGAGAGGCGGACTAGGCTAGCTTGCAGACCTTCTTTATGGCGGCTAGCATCTGGTCGTTGTTGGGCGGGCAACCCACAACGTAACAGCCCTCCTCCTCCTGTGCTTTAAGGCACGTACCCATAACTATCGGGGTATTCTTGAGTCCCTTCGGCACCTTCGCGTTGGCGCCCACAACTATGAAGAGGTCCCTAATTTCACCCATCTTCTTCATCTGCTCGAGGTCATAGAGAATGCTGTGGATCGTGCCTCTGCAAGCGCTGCAGGCCCCATCACTGATCACAGTGATGCCCTTACCGAACTCGAGGTCGGTAGGCGGTCTCTTAAACTTCCTCGCCACCTTCTCTATAGGCTCCCCAACTATCTCTAACTTCTTCGGGTCAAAGAGGCCAATTCTGAGTCCCTCCTTGAGATAATCCAGCTCCTCGAGGTCGAAACCCATCACCCTACTCGCTGCCAGGTCTAGGCTCCATAGGTCCTTAGAGGCCATGAGTGTGTTGAGCGGGACGACGTCTCCGAAGCTAGGGCCGAGGCCCTCCATCGCATTGATAGCGTCGAGTACCGTGAGGTCGATTGGTATTACTCTACTAAGGTCCACGACGGCCTTCACCACACCAATCTTGTGGAAGATCCTCTTCCAAGGCTTCGGGATGACCCCCTTCAAGTTCTTGACACCTAGGGTGACGATGAGCTGGTCATGGGTCTTCATCACCGGCATATTGATCCTGACGTCTGCCTCCATGAAGGACTTAGAGACTAGTATCTTATCTACAATAATGTGATCGGGGACAGGGATCTCGACGAGCTCATCCTCATCCACGTTGACGACACTAGCCCCAAGTGCCTCAGCGGCGGCTTTGACGCCACTCTTATCCAGCGCCACGTCGGTAGGAGTGAAGTAGCCTGATCCTTCGACAACCTGTACCTCGCTAGCTCCGGCTTCCTGGCACAACGTGATCATCGTCTCGATGATCCTCTTATCCGTTAGGACGCCGGGCTTTGAGACGCGCCCAGTTACAACATTAGGCTTCAGCGCTACAACGTTACCCTTCTTCACGACGCTACCAAGCCCGCCTACAAGGTCTATTGACTTCTTCACGAGCCCCCTTATCTCCGAGTCCTTAGGAGCCTTAGCGCTCCTTACGATAGAGACTCTCCCCATAAGCCATCAAAGGAACTAGCCTCGTGATGGAATATGAAACTGTCCCCACGTATCAGATGCTACTTCGCTGGCTTGAGTAAGCAGTAAATAAGCTGAAAGCCAATTTGATCTTGGTTGATTTGAGCGGTACCATCAACTTCATCGGCATAGTCGAAAAGGTCGAGGGAGACTACTCCACTTTAGCCATATACCCGGAGTACGCCCCAGGACTAGACGGGCTCGACGCATACAAACGCCTCTACATTCTGTACTGGCTCCATGAGGCCGATAATCCAGTCCAGAGGGCGACTCTACGCGTCATTCCCAGGCGCCACGGCGCAACCGAGGAGAGAGGCGTCTTCGCCTCACACAGCCCACACCGCCCCAACCCTATCGGCCTCACGACCGTCGATCTCCTAAACATAGAGGGTAACAGGCTCCTCGTCTACGGCCTCGACGCCTTTGAGGGCTCCCCCGTAGTGGACATCAAGCCAGAGGTGCACGACTAGCTTAGTCGAACGCTTCGCCCTGTTTCTACCGCAGGTAGAAACTAATCATTAAATACCATAAATCCACTCAAGAGGTGAGGTACAACCCGATGGTCAAAACTACGGTATCATTGATTAAAGCCGATATAGGAAGCGTCGCGGGACACTCTATCGTCGCCAAGCCCCTATTTAACATAGCAAATGAGAAGCTCAAAGAAGCCCAAAAGTCGGGTCTCATTAACAGCTACTAC
>JBGPRA010000264.1:0-2317 GCA_041489375.1 Bathyarchaeia archaeon
AGGGAGTACATTATGAAGCAGGGGAGGTTCTCCCACCTATGGAAGAATGAGGCAGCCCTCGAATACCTGCAGCTATCCGTAGATGAACAGTGGAGGTATTGGGAGGAGATGGATAAAATGGGTAAGATAATCCTCCCTTGGACCCCTTCCTACAACCACGGTTGACGCAAGCAGTATGAATTCCCCACGCGTGCGCGATTAACGATATTAAAACAGGGAGGTTTCTATTACATGCGCGCGGTCTATGGAGTTGGGGGTGTTCAGAGCTTGCTCAAAGAAGCCTCCATTCTGTCTATGACCTCATTGATGATCCCTTCGCTTGTGGCGATGCAGATCCTGAGGTTGCCCGCCCCCTTTGAGCCATAATTAGTCCCAGGTGTTAAGGCAATTTTGGCATCGTTAAGCAGGTGGTCACTCATCTCTTGGCTGGTCATCCTGTAGTCAAACCTCAGTAAGGGCACATAGGTTCCCTCAAATGTCGGGAAATGTACGCCGGGGATCGCGTTGAATCTCTTCAGGCAGATCTCCCTGATCTTGTGCAGGTGAAGCATGACTTCTCTTCGCCACCAGTCGAGTGTATCGTCAAGCATGACGGGCGCTGCCGCCCTGGCAAGGTTAGAGCTGCCTCTCTGGATGCATTTTGCGTGCTTCCTGAAGTTGCCGAGCATCTCCTTGTTGGTCGTGCAGAGGTACCCTAGGTATAGCCCAGCGACTCCGAATGTTTTGGAGAAGCCCCATCCGGTTGAGGTTAAAGCCTCGATCTCGGGGTTGAGCGACGCCAATGTGACGTGTGGCCTGTTATCGAATATTATATCCTCCCAGAGCTCGTCTACGAATACCCTGATTCTGTGATCTACTGCTATGTCAGCAATTGCATTGAGCTCTTCCCTGGTCATCACCCTACCGGTTGGGTTATGAGGGTTACATACGCAGATGAGTCGGGTCCTTGGGCCTATGAGCGTCTTCAATTTTTCCGAGTCGAATCTATACTCATCGCGTGATTCGAGTTCCCAGTAGACCGGCTTGGTGGCCAAAGTCTCCATCGTGTTGTTGAATTCGCCATACATCGGGTCGGTGAGTACCACCTCGTCGCCTTCTCTGCATGCCTCTCTGATCGCCAGCCAGATCTGCGGGTCTACTCCCTGTGTGAGCATCACGTCTCCGAGTGTGGCGCGTAGTTTGTTTACCCTAAGTATTTTCTCGACCATGGCTTCTCTGGCGCGTTGATCGCTGTTATAGTAGAGGTCGTTAGAGCAAACTGCAGTGATCAACGCCTCCTTGATTTCGGGTGCTATTAAAAAGTCCGGGTTTGCGAGCCAGAGAGGTATGACGTCTTTAGGATATCTGAGCCACTTGCTGTTTGGCGTTTTCAGCATGTTTTCTATTGTGGCTGAGTTAAAATATTTTGAATATGACATCAAGAAGCATTCTTCTTTTAATCTTAAATGGCTTTAGATTTGTTTGTAATTTGTTCGCGTATGTTACATTATTCGTTTTGCGTACTCGCGCGAAGCCTGTTTATATCTACAGGATATAAACCAACATTGGAAGAGATGGGGACCATTAAGATCGAGGACGCCCTGATCCTAGGCCATATGCCCATAGTCGGCGTCTCCTACCAGAATAGGGAGAGGGACGAGGAGTACCGTCAAAGGTTCTCCGATGAGAACGAAATGGCGAAGGTAATAGAGGCGGCCATTAAGATGGGCGTGAAGAAATTCGCCTCAGCCACACCCGACTCCTCTCCATTAGCATCCCTCCTCCTCCGAGTCCTGAGAAACTTCGTTGACCAGGGATTCGATGTCCAACTTATCCCCTGTCTGGGTATTCCCTTGAGGCTCGGAGAACGGAAAGTTGACGACTATAGGCGGTGGGCCACATACCTGGCCTATGAATCGGAGAAATACCCCGAGGTTAGGCAACATATGCTTGATGATCCAGTTCTAAGCTTCAGGGAAGGATGGAGAGAGTTGCTGCCTACAAGCAAGCCATACGGCGAAAGGGATTTTCAAGCTTTAAACGTGGACTGGAGACAGATCGAGGAGAACATGAACTACTTCACGGAACTGCCTGTCCAATACATAGAGCCTGGGTCAGAAACCGATTTCCTAGCCCTGGCCGGCCGATTTGACCTCCTAGGAGAACTCATAGACAAGATTCTCGAGGCCGGGTTCAGAGGTACCCTCTTCGGAGTACACCACGCGGGTATGACGATACCGAAACTCGAGGAGGAGCTTAACCACTTCGACGGTTACTTGACTCCTCTTAACTCTCTGGGAGTGATGATGTTCCCGACCAAGGTCTCAGCAGAAGCGGC
>JBGPRA010000265.1:0-2310 GCA_041489375.1 Bathyarchaeia archaeon
TATCACATCTACTACGATGAAGATGGCGAAAAGGATCAATATGACTGTGGGAATGAGTAGGAGTAAGCCGAACATCTGGCCCAAGACGAGGCCCATTATCGGAACGATAATTAGGACGCTGAGCTGCTGGGCTTCCCTAAAGCCCTTGACGCGTGCGGAAACAATGACCGTTAAAGCAATTCCTGTGATCGCTGTGGTGGGCGCGAGCAGGAAAATGATTAGCACCCAGTTAATGGTAGGTAGTATGAAGCGATTGAAAGTCTCCAACGAGAGAAGGTCGACAAGTATTGTGTAAACAGTAAACGAAAGTAGCGTAACTATCATTGAGGGGACGAAAGCGACCATGATCTTACCAACTAGTAGTTCTCCGTCGCTGAGTGGCGTAGCTAGTAGTCCCTCGATGGTCTTTCTTTCCTTCTCACCAGCGAAACTGTCTGAGGCGATAACGCTTGATGCTATTGCTGGTATGAGGAGGAAGAAGGGGGCGAAGACGTAAACGAGCATTATGTACATGATCGTCTGGCCTTCTGTTAGACCCACCAGTTCAGTTTGGACGGAGATCGGGAGGTTGGCTAACAACGGCCCAAGCTCGGTGTTTCCACTCCCTGTTCCACCTGGTATCAGGAGCATCATCGATGGCAGAACAACGGAGAAGATTAGAGGGACTATGATTATCGGCACCATGATCTCCCAATTCCTCCTCACCTCGAGCCAATCTTTCCTGAATACAAGCAGTATCTTGTCTATCCTCATATTGATCTCTCCTTTGTCAGCTCTAAATAAGCGTCTTCGAGGGTAGGACGGAGGATGTTCACTGATCTGACCCTCCCCCCCGCTTGGATGAGGCTCTTGACCACATCGGGTGTCTGGGCTTCAGGGTCGTCGAGGTTGTAGATCAGTGTACATCTGGTTCTTTCGTACACGGACTTTACGCCCTCGAGTTTAGTCGTTGCCTTGAGAAGCCCGTCGTTAACCTCATCAAGCTTGATCTCGAGTTCAGGTGCGCCGTGGAGTTTTCTCCTAAGGTCTTCTATGCTTCCAGTGGCGAGTGTCGCGCCTTTCCTGATAATCATAACTCTGCTGCAGAGCCTCTCCGCCTCCTCAAGGTTGTGTGTGCAAAGGACTATCGTGCGTTTCTCCTGGCGGCTCATCCTGTCCATGAGGTCGCGAATATCCTTCGCAGCCTTCGGATCGAGGCCGGCTGAGGGCTCGTCGAGGAATAAGACTTCTGGTCTATGGACGACGGCTTTGGCGATTGCTAGCTTCTGCCTCATGCCCTTAGAGAACGTCCCAGCCTTGTCATTCCTTCTTTCCCAGAGGTCGAAGAACTCTAAAAGTTCCCTTATACGAGATTGCCTCTCAGTCTTGTCACTGAGACCATAGGCTTCGGCGAAGAACTCCATATTCTCAAGGGCGGAGAGCCTATCATAGATACCTGGATTCTCCGTGAGAACCCCGACAGCTTCGCGGACCTTGAGTGGATCTTTTTTAATGTCGAAGCCTGCGACCCTCGCTGAGCCTTCGCTTGGGGCTATGAGGCAGGATAGAAGTCTAACTGTTGTCGTTTTCCCTGATCCATTAGGGCCGAGTAAGCCAAATATCTCCCCCGTTCCGACTTCGAAGCTGAGTCTATCGACAGCGGTAAGTGAGCCAAAGCGTTTGCTTAATCCCTCTGCTTCTATGCCGGTCATATCCGTCCTTCTAGTAAGTTCTCCCCCCCGATTAAGGCAGTGTTTTAAAGAATGCAGTTTGGGGACGAGCTATTGCTTGATTATTTGAGTCTACTTCAGAGCCCTTTGTATCTGAGCGGAGACTTAAGTAAAAATAATTATTTTTTTATTGAAATAGTATAAAGCACTCCGATGGGTTTGAGCGCCTCATCTATCTTATTGATTAATTCATCTATGAAGCTCCTTGTGGGTTCAAGCATCCACACAAACACGAAATCGTGTCCCTCGAGGTCATCTGCTTTAGCGAGGATGTTCCCGCAGCGCTCGTAATTTATCTTTCCACGTTCCTTGAAGTAGTTGTAGACCCAGTCCAGTGCCTGAGTATAGGGGTCAGCATGCAGTAGCACCTGGTTCATAAGGCATACTTTTGGGCTTTCTACTGCGATCTTTTCGAGTGCCTCGATTGCCTCGAGGTAGTGGGGTCCGAGTAACCTTATGAGCGCCTTCACGTCATTTACACCGAGTTTTATTGGGAAGCTTAGCCTATAACCCTTGGTAAAGCAGAATATCGCAGTGTATATCTCGGTTGATCGCGTACACTTGAGATGAGGATTGATTACTCTCTAGAGCCTTGCGAAGA
>JBGPRA010000266.1:0-2307 GCA_041489375.1 Bathyarchaeia archaeon
CATGGAGTGGAAGGACTACGATGACTTCGAGAAGAAGTACGGCTCAGACTACAACATGGACAGTTATGCCAAGAGGATGAGTGTGTGGAATACCTACAACACGTTGGGCATGCTGGTTCGTGAGAAACTGGTTGAACCCGAGGTAATCTACGTCATTAATAACATTAATCCCTGCTTCATGTGGAGAAAATTCAAGGAAGTAATCGCAGAAGCGAGGAAACGCTATGGTGGAGAGGATGCTTACTCGGATTTTGAGTTTCTAAACAGTGAGATGCTGAGGATTAAGTTGAGTAGGGATCCTTCCTACAGGATACCTGAAAAGCTCATGAGGTATGTTCCCCGTGAATGAAAAGTTTTCAGTCTCCCCAATAGTCTTTTCCTGAGTTCCACCCGATACATAACCGTGAAAGTGAATGCTTTACTTTTCCACCACGAAGCTACTTCGTATAACCCAACTACCCAAAGACCTGAAGTACTCCAACCCTAAAACCCCACCATAGTTTGGGCTCGCAAGTGTACTCCAGCTGGGCATTATAGGAAAATTATCAATCTCTAGCATAACATGGTCATCAACAACATCGAGTTTATCGAAGCATAAGAAGAAGAAGCCTCCCTCGGAGTCGGCCTTGTCGTAGGCTACAAGACATTATTTTTCAAGCGAGCGCGATCATTGAAAGTTGTCCCCGTAGTTAAGGTAGACTTGCCCCGGAGACGCTGCCTCCAGCCTCGCTAACTCGTCCTGTAAATCAGAGAAATCGCATGGCATATTGGGTGTCCTTCGAGAGTCGATTAAGCCAAATCTACCGGATAGATCGTGGTAGGGGTGCCCCGTGACAGTCCGGTAATAGACTGCGTTGACGTTTAGGTCAAAGTATCTACAGGCTTCGCTTAGTAACCCTTCCGCGACATCGAGTCTACTCGGGTGGGCAAGCAGCTCAATTATGAAGCCATCAGTGTATCCTTCTCTTACGTAAAGCTTAGTCACGACGAATCCAAGAACTTCGTCGTCCCGCCAAGCAGCCAACACCTTATAGGTGCTTGTTGGGGGCGCGATGTACCTCCAGTTTAGATATCTGCTGTTTTTCTCGATTATGAATGAGTAGCTTTCTTTGACCTTCCCCCAGAAGACGTCGAAACGCTCATCGAAGATTTTGACTTCGTGGATAGAGAAGCTAAGCCTATGCTCAGGGCTGGGGTTCAGTGAGTTTGTGAACTTGTTGATGAATTTCAGGGTCGAGTAACCGTATTTGTTTAACGCGGTGTCATCATTCGAGTTCATCTTCAAGTAGAGTTCAACGTCTCTGATTCTGGCCAGGTTAGAGATTAAATGTGGGAACTGGATCCGTCCCTTCCTCTTGTCACTCTCAACGAGAATAGGGTTTCCGGTAATAGAGTAGACGAATCTGACATTTTTCTCCCGACGCACTTTATCGCTCAGAATGTTTAATTTCGTGTTGACTCCCAAGCCCCTGTAGTCGGGGTGTACAACCACGTCCTCAGAATACTGACCAATGACAGAGGAGTCGCCCATCTTTACACGCAATAGAACGCCGTGACCGACACCCACAACTTTGTCACCAGAAGTTGCAACGCGTATTATGGATCCCGAGGGGTTATCTAGGTACTTCCACCTCCAGTGGTCGACGGGGCATGATAACCGCTTCCAACTAGGAAATGTAGACTGGAGGAGATCAACTATGCCATACTCGTCGCCTGGTTCATACAGCCGGACATCAAAAACCCTGTCCATTTAGAGGTCAACCCCCTCTCGTCAAGGTACGAAGACAGCGGTTGTCTGCGAGCTGTATTGTGTGTCAAGTGTGAACAGGAAAATATTTCTCATGACGACCACGTGATTTAGCAAATTATCTACAGTGTCATAGTATATAATTGAAGTAAGAGAATCATTTCAGAACACAGTTATTCACGTCAAATTGAGTCGATTGCGCGCGCGCAGGAGTATGTTTGGCGAGCTCGTAAACATTGGCGGTTCAAAGTAGTCAGGGTTTCTCCTGAACCATTCTCAATAAATCCTCAGCCGAGTATCTTCCCGGCTTCTCACCCTTCGCAGCCACATCCTCAGCCACCCTCCAGAGAACCTCGTTGTAGGGAACCTTAACTCCCAAGGATCGACCCAGCTCTACTACGTCACCATTCAGAGCCTCGGCCTCGATGTTACCCGTCCCTCGGACGAGACTCTGCCACGAAGAGCTCCGCTTACTCTCCCCCTCGTAGCCTTTAGGCATCCTGTTTACCCCACGTACCGCCCGGACTCGCCGCTCATAATCCTCGAGGCCCTCCCACTCG
>JBGPRA010000267.1:0-2287 GCA_041489375.1 Bathyarchaeia archaeon
CTTCTGGAAGGGGGTACGCTTAACTTCGCCAACTTCGACGGGGGCGTACTGATGGTTGACTCTAGTTGTGGTCCGAATAACCGTTAGTATCTTATGCCTTTCGGAGAGGTCAAAGGCGTATCTAGCCATTTCGTAGGCCTCCTGCGGTGTGGAGGGTTCAAGCATGGGGACGTGACCTGTGGGAGCGAAGAATCTGCCATCCTGCTCGCTCTGGCTGCTATGTGCGTGCGGGTCGTCCGCGACTAGCAATACGCAGCCCCCGTTTACTCCAGTGTAGCCAAGGGTGTAGAAAGTATCACTCGCTACGTTGAGCCCTACACTCTTCATGCTCGTGAAGCTCCTCACCCCTACCATCGACGCCCCTGCCACGGTCTCAAGCGCTACTTTCTCGTTTGAGGAGATCTCCATCTTGAGATCGGGGTAGTCAGCGGAGAGAAGATAGAGGGTGTCTAAGATCTCGCTAGTTGGTGAGCCAGGGTAGAATGCTGTCACCTTTGCGTCGGATTCGAGTACAGCCCTCGCGACCGCTTCATTGCAGAGCATGAAAGCCTTCTTAGGCTTTGGGTCTGCTAAATCCTGATAGGACATAATTGTTCGTTAGGAAGTGCATAGTAAAAACCTTCGTGGTTGTTCAGCTATACAATTGCTGATTGATTGTGGCGGGCCCGGAGGGATTCGAACCCACGATCTCCGGCTTAGAAGGCCTGCGCGCCGGCGTCGGGTTGCGGCGACCGGCTAGGCGCCTTATCCTGGCTTGGCCACGGGCCCCCACCGTCTCTTGGAGCGCCACCTCTTTTTAAGAATTGATGCTTCTAGGCACTGAGAAAACAAAAAAATTCAATTATGGATCGTGTAGAGGCTAAAACTTAACCCCAAAATGAGTCTACCATCTGTTTTGGTGGACCCTGTTTTCCTGGTATCGGTTTGCTGGAGGCTTCTCCTCCAAAGGATGCCCCACTGATATTATGCAGAGAGGAGTTATCTTATCAGGGATCTTGAGGAGTGTCTTCAATCCCTTGACGAGACTCTCATTGGGGTATACGCCGAGCCAGACAGCTCCCAAGCCGATGGCTTTGGCAGCGAGTAGTATGTTCTGCGTTGCTGCGGAGCAGTCCTGTACCCAGAAACCGGATCCACCTTCAATTTCTAGATCACCGCAGACGACTATGGCGAGTGGTGCCTGCTCTAGCATTTTGGAATAGTTGTGGAATTTAGGTATCTCGGAGAGGGTCGCCCTGTCTTTGATAACTATGAAGTGCCAGGGTTGTTTATTGTGACCGCTCGGAGCTGCCATAGCGGCCTCGAGGAGACGCTTCAGCTGCTCGTCCGAGACTGACTGCTCGCTGTATTTTCTTATGCTACGCCTTCCAAGTATAACTTCCATAGCTTCCAAGTACTTCACCAGATCAGGGGAGGATCACAGGTTTTTAGGCTAATCGCCTTTAATTGCTGGTTAGTGGATTACCTCAACTATGGAGGTATTGGTCGATAGAGGTCTACTCGAGGAGATGCTGGCGTTCGCCAAGGAGAGGCACCCAAAAGAGGCTGTGATGCTCCTTAGGGGTTTAGTGAATAAAGAGGTAATAACTATCACTGATTACCTTTTTCCACCCTTCGCCACAACCGACAGCATATCTGCCAGTTACCCCCTCCACATGCTCCCTATTGACTTCTCTATCGTTGGCTCGGCCCACAGTCACCCGTCAGGCTCACTGGAGCAATCAACCCAAGATATTCATAATATCTACGGGAGGATCAGTCTATTGATGGCCTACCCATACGGACTGGGAGACGTGGCAGCCTATAACAAACAAGCTGAGAGACTCGTAATGCGAGTCATAGATTAACCACCGGTGACAATTGGGAATAAGGTGACCTCGTCGTCGGGTTTAAGCCTCGAGGAGGGCCAACGGAGTTCGCCATTCACTAATACGATGATGACTCGGCGATCATAGGCATAGAGGAAATCGGTACCTAACCCTTCTATGAACTCGCGTAGGGTTGAGGGCTTCTTGACTTTTATTGTCTGAGGGCTAGGATACATTCGTAAACGGTTTTGGGTTCGCTTCGCTTAATCCTTTCTGAGCCTACCCAGTTCTTTCCGCTTCTCCTGGAGTCTTTTGAACCATACGTCTACGTTTTCACTAGTGACATAGTCCTTGTGATGTCGGAAGCCTCCTTGGAAGCTGTGGGGGATGTGAAGGAGCTCGTGAACTAGGACCCTGTCCTGGCCCTCTTTGCTGAGGGAATCGAATTGCTCCGAGATGACCTCGATGATGTATGTAGC
>JBGPRA010000268.1:0-2262 GCA_041489375.1 Bathyarchaeia archaeon
GCAGGGCCAACGAACCTCGCCGACATACAAAAGGAGAGCGCCAACCTTTTTGGTAGCATCAGAGCAGTCGCCGAGGCTTATCCAGACCTCAAGGCGTCAGAGACGGTGAAGAAACTCATGGACGCAATCGCTAGCCTTGAGGATGAGATAGGACGACAGAGATACACCTACAACAACGTGGTGCAGGAGTTCAACACGATGGTTGACACTATACCCACGAACTTCGTTGCTGGAATTCTCGGGATGAGCAAGCTTGAATACCTCAAGTTCGGCGACGAGATAGAGGCGCCGCCGAAGGTAACGGGGATTGGCCCGAATGGATGAGGGTAAACAGATAGCAATCATCGTGATTTTAGGGCTCGCCCTCGCTATGGTAGGCGTTGCTGTTACTTCGACGTTGAAGGGCTTCGGCATGACAGGGCCCGCCGTGGTTAGCAGCTACGAGGCCCATCTATCAAGCAACGGTACACTACGGGAGGACTACTCGTACACTTTCACCGTACAGCAGTACAGGATGCTTTACAGGAGCTGGGAGGCTCCTGTCTCACTGACCCCTCAGGGCTCACCCTATATCAAGCCCATCCAGATAGACCCGCCGGCAGGCTCCGTGGCGTACGTCAAGGACAGGTTTGGGGACGTCACAATCGAGACTCCTAATTCTAATCCAGTAGTGATCGCCACCATTGATAGTCTCGCCGAGTATAACGAGGTCGGATGCTATTATGCTTCCAGGTTCCCTCCAGGGAGTTATAATATAGGGTATACGTTTAACCTCTACCCCCCGATCGAGTACGACTCGAGTTATGACCATCTCAATCTACTCTTTGCGGACATCCACATCCCATACACTAACGTGAAGATAGTCATTGAAGATGCCTCATACGTTGCTGCGGTGTATCCTCACCCTCCGAGCTTGAGTGTGGCTCAAACGGGTAATCAAATCGTGATAACCGGGAGTGCGGCGGAGGATGAGCTTCTCGAGGTTGAGCTGCTGATGAAGCCGGGGGTGAGCCACTTCAATGGGTTCAGGGCTCTTGTGCAGGATGTGAGGGGGAAGACGGAGAGCGCGAATTTCTGGTATAGTCTCCAATACAACGCAGCAACGTGGATTGGATACGCCGCGATACTGGTTGTTTTCGCGGTTCCTCTACTTCTGCTCTGGACCTACATGAGGTTCGGGCGTGAGGAGGATGTTACCGTTCCTACTTATCTAAGCACAGTTCCGAGCAAGGAAAGGAAACCATGGTTGGTCAACTTGGTCTTCAGGAAGGAGATCTTCGACTTCGACGAGGATGGCTTCTACGCTACGCTCCTCGATCTTCATCTTAGGAAGAAGCTAAGGATAGAGCCAAGAGAGCATGGTATGAAGATCTACATACTCGACCCCAACGTTGACGATGCCTATGAGGGGAAGGTGATAGGGTTCTTGCAAAAGCTCTCGATAAACGGGGTGTTCGACACGGATACTCTACGTGATCTCGCCCACGATATCAGAAGTGGAAAGGGGAGCTATGCGCGTGGTCTTGAGGTTAAGGGGGACCTCGACGGGTTGACTCATAACGTGGATAATAAAGCAGTTAAAACCTTCGCGGTGGGTGGGCGGGTGAAGATCGTGCCTGTGGCACTGCTCGGCGTTGCCATCTTTGTTGTAGCAATCATTCTACTAGTTGCAGCGCCAATTGTTGGGTATCTACTCATCTCCCCGTTCCTGCTGGGCGCGATAGCTATAGCTCAGTGCGTCATCGCGGCATTCTTCCCGTCGACACTATTCGGAAAGTGGCGTCCTGGGATGTTCAAGGAGAAGCTAGAGTGGGACGCCTTCAGGAACCACCTCGGGGACCTCGTCCAGTTGAGGAAATACTCGCCGGAGGATCTCTCCATGTGGGGTGATTGGCTTATCTATGGGACCGCGCTGGGAGTCGGTGACCGCGTCGCGCAGGCGATGAGGGACCTCAACGTCAACATAGACTTAGCCCGCTTCGCCCCAGTTATGCCACTTTATTTCAGGCCTATTATAGTGGCGACGCCACCCTCGAGCAAGAGCAGCGGCGGGGGAGGGTTCCGCGGTGGCGGTGGCGGATTCGGGGGTGGTGGTGGCTTCGGAGGCGGTGGCGGCGGAGTACGCTAGTCGCCTCAGGGCTATTTTTAAATTGGTGCAGTTACTAGGTTAGGCGGATTCGCGGACCCGTAGCTCAGCACGGATAGAGCACAGGCCTCCTAAGTCTGGGGTCGTGGGTTCAAATCCCACCGGGCCCGCCAAAA
>JBGPRA010000269.1:0-2205 GCA_041489375.1 Bathyarchaeia archaeon
CCCCGTGACTCCATCCACGCCGCTTCAGCGATCAGATGTGGGGCAGAGGCCATCGTGTCAACCGATCAGCACTTCGATAGGATGGAGAAACCTGGGAGAAGGGAAATAAATGATACACTGTCAACTACCCACCTCTAAAGGAGTGGGCTTGCAGTTCAAGTTCCCGTCTGGGCAGACCACAATAGGCTGACGCCCACGCACGTCGATTAGCCTCAACTCACTCCCATATACACGTCGAGGATGGGCATATTCTAGAGGGAGTTGAATGTAGAAGTCATCTACTATGCCCCCTTCGCGCTCGCGCGCGCATCAAAACGATTATTACTAAGTTGCAGTTCCTTGAGTTGTCTAAGAGTGACCTATAATGTATAACGAGGATGTTCTCAACTCAGCGACGATTGAGGGCATGCTCGCGGCGCCCGGAGAAAAGTGGCACCGCGATCCCCCAGACGTCATTGGTATGTGGCTTGCGGACCCCGATTTCCCGACGGCACCCTTCATCAAGAAGGCGCTCATCAACGCTGTCCAAGACGAGGATTTACTCTACAACACCGACGTCAAGGCCAGAGAGGTCATGGCGGAGAGAGTCAACAAGAAGAATGGTTTCAAGATCACCAAGGACGACATCTACATCACTCAGGGAGTCATCCCGGCGATGTGGCTGTCAATTCAGAACAGCGGAGCCAAACCGGGCGACGAGATCGTCGTCACTGACCCCATGTACCTCCCATTCTTCGCCGCAGTCGAAACCTGCAACATGAAGCCTAATTACTGGAAGATCCATGAGGAGGACAGCTACAAGTTCGACATCGAGGGTTTGAAGAAGGCAGTTAACAAAAAAACCAAACTCATCTTCGTTTGCAACCCTCATAACCCCTCCGGTCGTGTGATGACCACGGAGGAACTCAAGGGCATCGCCGACATCGCTGTCGATAATAAGATCAATATTATGGTCGACGAGCTCTGGGATGATATCGTATTCGATGGTAGGAAGCACGTCAGCCTCGCGACTCTCAGCCCCGAGATCGCCGACCTCACGGTCACGAGCTGGGGAATAAGCAAGACCTGGGGTCTACCCGGTCTACAATGTGGCTACCTAACGGCTACACCTAAGACCATGGAAGGACTCAAGAAACACGCTAAGGGCGTACTACGCGGAACCTCGACCCTCGGCATCGCCGCTTCCATATCTGCCCTCGATAGGCATAGCGAATATTGGATCAAGGACATAATGAACCAACTAACGAAGATCAGGGGAATCGCCACTAAGCGGTTTACAGAGATGGGGTGCACAGTACCCGAGCTACAGGGCACTTACCTGATGTTCCCCAAGTTCAACGTGAAGATGACCCATGAAGAGTTGTACAAACTCATCCAGGAGAAGGCGAAAGTCGGCCTCGGCACGGGCACCGAGTTTGGCCCTGAGGGCGAGATGCACCTCAGGATGACCATCGCGACGAGCGAGGCCATCCTAGGCGAGGCTCTCGACAGGATCGAGAAGGTCCTCAAAACCGTCAAGAAAAAGTAGAGCCAATCAAAGGCTCTTTTTTCAATTTTGCCCATCTAATATCTATTTTGGTCTAGGTTTTTAGTCTAATTTCTAAAATACAGGTATTAAAGTTCAGTTTTGTTAGTTCTTGTGGTAGCTCCTAACGAGACCCCTGGCCTTATGGCCCGCCTTGGTTACGCTGCGAGCGGCCCTACCCCTCTGGCCCTTGGAAGATTGCTTGGGCTTAGGAACTTTAATTCCGTTCTCCTTGGCGGAGGCTACGAACTCCTTTAGAATCTCGACGTTCTCCTCGTGAGTCGACTTCCTGCGGAGGTCGACTGGGATGCCGAGTATCTTGGCCTCGCCTGGGTTCAAGCCTGCTGACTGTATCTCGGCGATACTGAAGCCCCTGCCCTCCCTTACGGTTTCGGGTCGGAAGACCATTGGTGAGATGAAGCGGGACATCGAGGGTCACCTGTAGCTTTTCTGCTTACGCCTGCGTGCGCCTGGGCCACCGAACTTTTTCGGCTCCTTCCTGCGAGCGTCGCCACTGAGCATTGTGCGGTCGTGCTCGAGGAATGTACTCTTGAGCCTCTTGCTCTTCGTGTATTTGACGAGTCCCTGGGCTATTCCCATACGCGCGGCTTCAGCCTGACTGAGTATGCCGCCGCCTGCGACGACTATACTGACGTCGACTTTGTTGGCGACTTCACCAG
>JBGPRA010000270.1:0-2197 GCA_041489375.1 Bathyarchaeia archaeon
AGGAGGTCGGGGCTTAAGGCGCATCTTCCCCGGTTCCGAAGGGAGGACGGGTACAGTAGCCTGACGTATCCCCAGTTCGGGTTCCTGGTCGAGGATGGGTGCCTGAGACTCTCCAAGATAGGGGACCTAAAACTGATCCAGCACCGGCCCGTCGAAGGCAGAGTCAAAACATTGACGGTGACGCGGAGTAGAGCGGGGAAGTGGTACGCTGTGTTCGCCTCAGAGGTTGAGGCTAGGCCTATTCGGAACAGGCTCCCAGCCGTGGGGGTTGACTTCGGGTT
This sequence comes from Bathyarchaeia archaeon, assembly GCA_041489375.1. Classification (GTDB taxonomy): domain Archaea; phylum Thermoproteota; class Bathyarchaeia; order TCS64; family TCS64; genus UBA8941. The sequence continues at coordinate 282 of JBGPRA010000270.1, forward strand.
GAGCAGCCTCGTAGCCCTCAGCGACGGCACGTTGTTTGAGGCCCCGCGGATCTACCGTGTGGCCGAGGAGAGGCTTGGGAGGGCTCAGCGAAGCCTATCCAGGAAGACGCGGGGCTCGAGGAACCAGGAGAAGGCGAGGCGCCGGGTCGCATCCGCGTGTGAGCGGGTCGCTAACCGGAGGCGGGACTATGCGTACAAGACGGCGAGGAGCATAGTGAACAGGTATGAGAAAATCTACGTCGAAGACCTGAAAATCACCAATATGGTGAGAAATAAGCACCTATCCAAGAGCTTGGGCGACGCTGGTTGGGGGATGCTGAGGAACGCCTTGACCTACATGGCTGAAAGGTCGGAGGGAGTGATGGCGTTCGTCGATCCATGTAGGACCAGCCAGACCTGCTCGGGGTGCGGAGCCATCGTTGAGAAGGACCTGTCCATGAGAACCCATCGGTGCCACGCGTGTGGGCTTGTCCTCGACAGGGATGTGAACGCGGCTAGGAACATTCTCAAGCGTGGACTTGAGATAGGGCGGGAACCGCCCGAATATACGCCTGAAGGAGAGGAGACCACTACGCGTCTCAGCGTAGATGCGCAAGCCACCTCGATGAATCAGGAAGCCCATGACTTAAGTCATGGGTAGTTCACCGTTTCTGGTTAACATATAGGCCAGTGGTAACATCGTCAGGGCTAACCCTGCGAGCAGTCTGTATAGGAGTGGTGGACCCCAAACCTCGGCTATTACTCCCCCAACCATCGGACCGAGACACATGCCGACGCCGTAAACCCCCTCATGAAGTCCCATCGCTGCCCCGAGGTTCCCCTTATCGCACCTCTTGGCTATGTAGTCGAGCATAAGAGGCGTCATGATACCCGCTGCGGTGCCATAGAGAACAAGTGGTAAGGCGTACTCTAGGGTCGATGATGCATAGGAAAATATGATCATCCCGACAAATAGAAGGAGTGAGGAGAGGTAGACTGACCGTCTCGTCCCCCACGATATGAACCTTTCAGCGTTAAAGAATCCGACTCCACGGACACCGTTCGTCATAGTAATGAGTAGCCCCACTAATGCTGGGGTTAGCCCGACGAGCTTGAGGTACCCGGGCATTATCGCCATATAGATACCTAAGATGCAGACGAATGGTACAAGTGTGAGGTATGCAAGGGTCAACCCCCTTAGTGGGGCGAAGCTGAAGCCCTTAGAATCACTCCTGTTAAGCAACGTGATTGCGGGTTTAATCCTCAAAAAGATAATGGTGACGCTCACAATTATCACAGCAGCTAAAAATAAGAAGAGGACTTGGAAGCCGTATGCGCTCGAGATGTATCCACCGGCGGCGGGTCCTACAACGAATCCCAGTACCCAACTCAAGTTATACCTTCCCATAGACTGGGAGAGCCTATCTGGCGGGGAGATGTTGGCGATCAGCGTGCTCGCGGTAACCCAGAAAGCCGCCGAGACCAGCCCGAGGACGCTGCTCCAGGCGATTAAAAACGACACTTGAGTCATAGTGCTGAAAAGCGCGGTTACTACGGCCCCGAGGATCATTGAGCCAAAGTAGATCCTGAACCTCTCGAACCTGTCCAGCAGGTAACCAACGGCTAGAGTCATCAGCGTGTAGACTACATTTTTTAAGACGCCCATGAGACCAAGGTCAACATAGTTTGCGCCGAGACTAGTGGCGTAGACGGGGAGCATGAAGGATGTGGTACCGAGTCCTATGGAGGTGAGGAAGATGGTGACGTATAGGACTCTAAGGAGCCCTGCTTTGCCCTCAACCACCATGGATTAGTGCCCGTGGAACCCGTCTATAAGGCTCTGGGTAGATCTTATCTAGAGGAGTCGATTCTTTTGGTGGCTGGGCTCGTGGTCTAGCACGGATATGACATCAGCCTGCGGAGTTGATAGTCGTGGG
>JBGPRA010000271.1:0-2196 GCA_041489375.1 Bathyarchaeia archaeon
ACAAACATCACGGAGTGGGTAAGATACGAGCTCAGGGACCTGCAGAGGCGGGGGGTGATATAGGATGTCGCTCTCGGATGTGGAGAACGCCCTCAAGGACGCTGAGGCCCTAAAGTATTACGAACCCTTGAAAGTGAAGAATGCAGACCTAACAGAGGAGAACAAACGCCTCAAGACGGAGAAGTCGGAGACGCAGATGAGACACGAAGACCAGATTACAAGCCTCAAGAACATAATAGTCGAACAAGGTAAGCAGAGAATCACCTACATGAAGGAACACTACACACCCAAAGACTTCGATAAACTCGTAAAAGCCAAGGTGGAGCAGGAGTACCGCGCCAGCATCAACAGGGAGGTCAACGAAAGGTGGGCGGCGGAGGCCCCCGGAATGGTGAAGGAGGCCACGAAGAAAGAGATCCTGAGTTACCCCAAGAGCTGTAACCCGGAGACGAGGACGGCGATCGAGTCACAGGGCGCAAAACACGCCGAAAATATCCTCCGATATAGATACACCTGGCCCCCGTGGTTCCAGACCACCTACCAGCAGGAGGTCAACCTCGGAGTCCAGAAGGGCCTCGACAAAGCCTTTTGGGACAACGTCAACCAGAAGGCCACAGAGGAGATCAATAGGAGGGTGAACTACGAGTGGCCAAAGTTCATTTCGGAGAAGGTGACGCCTAGATTCCAGGGCACCCTAATAGATCAGCTAAAGAGGCTCAACCAGACCATCCAAATAAACTGCGATAAATGCGGATCCCGCTATAACGTCGACATAGGGCCCGATACAATCGCCGCTTTGATAAAGGAACCATGGGTTAGCATCAAGTGCCTAGACCCATCCTGCAAGGACCTACGAATACTGCCACATAGTTTCCCTCTGACTCTGGGCTATGTAATTTGTTACATCACCAGCCTTAACTCGAAAGATAATAGTAACGTCAATTTTGTCTAGAGCTTCCTTCACATGAGTGAGTCTGGAGCTAAATCAACCTGCTGAATAGGTGACCTCGCGCGCGCGAAGATGACAGAGAATAATGAAGCCTATAATAGTCTCAATAATTACATATTTTTAACTCACACAACCTAGAGGCTAAACTAATGCGTGTGATTGTATGAAAAATAGTAAATAGCTATTGGGAGATTAAGTAAAGAACCATCGCTAAGATTCAATCCGATGATGAAGGTTAGTAACCGATGGCGAAGCGAGAGTTCGGCATAGGGATGCTCAGAGGGAACCTCTTCTGGCTCGTCATATGCCAGTGCATATGGCAGTTCACAACCAACATCCCCCGACCATATCTTCCCCTATACATCGAGAATCTCGGAGGATCCCCCGCTGATATAGGAATAGTCAACTCGGCCTCCGCCATCGCCGGCTTATTCCTCTACCCGCTCGGCGGCTATATCGCAGACAAGTCGGGGAGGGTGAAGCTCGTCAGCCTCGCGACCTTTGGATATGCGTTCAGCTTCCTCCCCTTCGCCTTCGCTCCTCACTGGGAGTGGCTCGCATTCGCCAGCTTCTTTCAGAACCTCGTACTGTTTTACGCGCCAATACTCACAGTACTCATGGCCGACTCGATGAGAGCCGGAAAAAGGGGGCAGGGATTCGCGATCGCTATCTCTATTCCCTCAGCGCTCGGTGTAGTCTCGCCCTTCATTGGGGGATACCTAGTTGATGCGTGGGGTATAGTCCCCGCCATGCAGTTCGTCTACAACATAGGCTTCGGGGCGGGGATACTCGTCGCCTTCATACGGATTCTTACGTTAAAGGAGACCCTTGACCCATCCAACGTGGAGAAGCTGGACTTCAGGAACGTGCCAAAGCTCCTGAAGGACTCATACCTCAGTTTCGTAGATACCGTAAGGTGGATGCCCGACCTCATCAGGGTTCTCGCTCTGATGCAGGTCCTACAGGTCTTCTTCAACGGAATAGCCGGCGCTTTCTGGATCGTTTACGCTACATCCCTACTTGGGATATCAGCTACTAGTTGGGGGGTGACCTCGGCGATACAGGGGAGCACAATGTTGGTCCTGGCACGATGGTCGGGCAAGCTTCTGGACAGGGTGGGGAGGAGGAAGTTACTGATACCATTCATGTTCCTGGTGCCCCTATACCCACTCATATTCATCTACATCGTTAAAGACTTCACAGGACTAGCCCTAATGGTCTTCCTGATGGCGGTGGGAAACGCCTTC
>JBGPRA010000272.1:0-2177 GCA_041489375.1 Bathyarchaeia archaeon
ACTTGCTTGGGGGTAGTTGAAGCCGTAGAAGGTGCCGCCGAGGAAGTCGAGGAGTCCCTGCTCGGTGTGGGCATAGTCACTTGCTATGGCAGCGAGGGTGTGGCCGCGAAGTGCCGACTCCTGTGCCAGCCGACTGTATAGCCTCTCCGGGTCAGCGAGGATATAGTTCTCCATAAGCTGATCCTGTTCGTCGCTGCTGCTGGCGATGAGGATGGCTTCTCCGTAGGGGTCATACTGCGGGCGACCAGCTCTACCACTCATCTGCTTGTATTCGAGGACTGTGATGGGGTACATTCCGTAGCCGGCGACGAAGCGCTTGTAGTTACCAATTACAACTGTTCGAGCAGGGAGGTTTACACCAGCTGCTAGTGTCGGGGTGGCGGTGAGTATCTTTAGAGTCCCTGCCTTGAAAGCGCGCTCGACGATGCGTCTGTGTTCAGTACTGAGGCCAGCGTGATGGAAGGACGCTCCCTTAGCAACAGCATAACTGAGTACATCAGTTAAGCTCGTCTTCTCGCCGTGGACCTCGATCTCGGATGCGAGCCCCTCAAGGTCGGCTTGGTTCTTTCTGCTCTGTGTCCCGCTAAGAGCCATCGCTGCTTCCCTAGCCATGCTCTCGGCGCGTCGGCGGGATTCGACGAATATGAGTGCCTGTCCGCCATCGAGAACACTGTTCATGGCGATGTTGAGGGCATCCTGGGTATGTAGGGATCGGAGTTTCTTGACGTTGCCATCGCGGAAGATAACGGTGTTTCCGTGGGCGACCCCCTCATAGAGCTTTGTGGGGCGCCACTCTGTTGTGACATACTGGGCTTTGAGCCACTCTGCTACCTCGTCAGCGTTCTTGACGGTGGCGCTCAGAGCAAGGACCTGCATCTCCGGGTTCATTTGGCGAAGCCTGGCAAGGGCGATCTCCAATGTAGGGCCACGTTCGTCGCCGATGAGGTGGATCTCGTCAGCGATGACGAGAGTAACGTTCCCCATCCAGGGGCTCCGGTGCCTGAGTAGGGAATCGCACTTCTCATTTGTTGTGATTACTATGTCATAGCCCTCGAGCCATGGACTCTTGCTATCAAGGTCGCCGGTACTTACTCCAACGCGTATCTTTCCCCCGCCTGGTTTCTTAATGCTCGAGTACTCCTCGAAACCTTCAAACTTCTCCCAGGCTAGTGCGCGTAAGGGGCTTAGGTAGAGGACCTTTCCTCTACGTTCTAGGACGTGCTTGAGGGCACAGAGCTCCGCGATTAGGGTCTTGCCGCTCGCCGTGGGGCTGGCGAGTACAAGATTCTTACCCTCCAAGACTCCAGTGTTGATGGCGTCGGCCTGTGGGGGGTAGAGCTCCTTTATTCCCTTGAGAATGAGGATCTGCTTCACCCCGTCTGGGATGGGGAGGTCTACCACGAGCATCTTCGTTCCCGTATGGCTTGTCTGTGGACTGATATTAAGTTAGGTTCGACTCTACCCAGAGGAAAGGCATTCCTCGGTTAGCTGAACCAGGATCTCGGCTGCCTTCTTCACTTTAATTTCCAGCTCGGCTTTCTCATTGCCTCGGGCGCTTATCCATAATCTGATACCCTTCTCTCCGTAAGGCTTGACAAGAGACTTTACCCAAATACCAGGGACCCGCTTCATCACCTCGTCTATTAGGGGGGCAAGGGTTGACTCATCTCTTAGGGGGAGGCTGAGGACCTCCTCGTAGTAGACCTCATCTAAATACTTACTAAGGTTGGGGACGAGCTGGTTGTCAAATATCCACATGAGTTCGTGTGGGACGCCGGGGAGGGAGACGACCTCGACGCCACTACGGTGGAGTAGTACCCCAGGGGCACCCCCGACCCTGTTATCGAGGGGACGTGCGTTCCGCGGGAAGACCGCCATTTTCCTCCGGGCCTCCGTTATCTCCTCTGAATCTATTATCCCCTTATCGTGAAGAGCAGCGTATTGCCGGGCGACTATGGCGAGGGCCTCCTCGTTGACCTCTAAGGCGAGGTGGAAGGCCTCTGCGACGCCCTTGAGGGTCATGTCGTCGTGGGTGGGGCCGAGCCCTCCGCTGGTGATGATGAGGCTACAGCCATCAACCGCTGCTCTGTTGATGGCTTTTGCTATCTCGGAGATGTCGTCCCTTACCGTGATGACCTCCTTAACCATCAGTCCAAGTGGTTTTAGGCGCTCGATCA
>JBGPRA010000273.1:0-2146 GCA_041489375.1 Bathyarchaeia archaeon
AGGAATATTCGTTGGAGGGCTGGAGTCAACCAGCCTATTGTGGTCTGCCCGGATGGGAACTTGAACTACAAGCTCACCCCTTTAGGGGTGGGTAGTTGACAACCTCTTCAATTAACGGATTTGATCGCAGGTTGTATGAGTACAAACCTCAAATCGGATAAGTTGCCTTTTTCAATTTGTAGATTGAAATTTGATGAGAGGTATTTAAGTGTAGGAGATAGGAAAAAAGGAGTAAATGTTAAGGCATATTACTGGGAAAGAAAATTGGATTAGGCGCTGTATGTCTTTATAACGCGGACGGCTTCGCACCAGGGCGACCCCGCTCTCCGCTTGACGATACAGCTTAGATGCCTAATCGCAAATATTACACCTATTAAGCGACTTATAAACTACTATCTGGGATCTTCTACTAGATACTCGCGCGCGCGATTTCTTCTCCAATCTAGAAATTTTTAGCGCCTTTCAAACTGATTCACAGACTTTGTTCATGACTTTCAAGAACAGGGCAACCTCATCCATAGAGTTATAATGCACTAAACTTATGCGCACCATAGCTTTTTCGCCGTAAGTCTCCAAAGCCCGGGAGTAGAAGTCCTCAGAGCGACAGGCAACACCTTCACTCCACAGCCTGCTTACCACCTCTGAATCGGACTTGTTTCTCACCTTAAAGGAGAAGGTGGGGTCCCTCTCCCCGAAACGCTTCAAATCTGTCAATCCATAGATCCTCACCCCAGGCAATTCCGAGAGACCCCTTAGACCATCGAAGCCCGATACCACGGCTTTTGACAATTCGAGCTCATACCTCTCGATGGCGTCCATTGAGATCTTCAGGGTTCTCCTTCTCCCCGAGTACGCGGTAAATTCGCCTCTGTATCGCCCTCTAACCTGCTCACCCAACCATGCGAGGTGGTCGACGGCGCCTTTTATCGCAGCGAACTTAGCTTGGTCCCTTGTCCCCCACTCCCATCTGACTGGGGCTACGTCGTGTGCAGGCTGAACCTTGTACGGCCTAAGATCCTCGAGGTGCTCCCTCCTGCCATACATGAAGCTCCCGTGGGGCGCGAAGAGCTTGTACCCGGAGAAGACGAGGAAGTCGCAGCCCAGTTTCTCGACGTCGATGGGTCCGTGGGCCACGTGATGCACAGCGTCGACGATGAAGTAGGCACCGACCTCCTTGGCCATGCCTCTTATCTCCTCTAGGGGACTTTTCGAGCCGAAGGCGTTAGAGGCCGCGGATACGGACACGATCCTCGTCTTCTCGTCTATGAGGGACTTTAGGTTCTCCATGTCGAGGGTTCCCTCATCCGCTTTTAAGCGAGCAAGCCTGACTTCACGGAGCTTCCCCCGCTCCTTCAGTTCGACCCAGGGACTGATGTTGGAGTAGTGCTCATACTCCGTTAGAACGGCGTTCTCCACGCCGGTCAGCTCCCTACTCATCGCGTAGCTGAGGCTGAAGAACAGGGATGTGGCAGACTCCCCTGAGACGATGTTATCCGGCGATGGCGCGTTCAGGAGATCAGCGACAGCCGTTCTCCCCTCAAGTATGACCTCATCCGCCTTTCTGGACTCGTCGAAGATCCCCTCAACATTGGCACTGCAATCCACACGAGCCTTAGCCTCAGCCCTTGCTGCCCTTCCTACAACTAGGGTCCCGGTGCCGTTGTCGAAAAAAGCCCTCTTCCTCCCGTTCAGGTCAGTCGAGGCCCTCGGGAACTTTGCCCTGATCTTCTCTAACAAGTCTCTATCGAAAATCATGCAGCTCACTGCATATGTAGCGCCAGTTATTATTATGATTGCGCGCGTATTACCTAGATCAAAGTGGGGTATCAAGTTTGAAACTTCGCCTAGCTATGATTGGCTTCGGCAACGTCGGCCAGGCGTTCGCCAGGCTACTGATCTCGAAGAAGGAGTGGTTAAGGGAGACTTATGAGCTGGAAGTTGAAGTTCTCGCCATATCTACTAGAACCAGGGGATCATTGATGTCGAAGAAGGCGATTGATTTACATCATGTCCTAGGCATGTTGGAGAAAGGGGAAGTTTTTAGAGACTCTATGCCTGAATACGTTAAGCTATCGCCCCTTGAGATCATAGAGGGTTGCGACGCAAACCTCATGGTCGAGTTGACCACCCTGAACATCGACTCAGG
>JBGPRA010000274.1:0-2132 GCA_041489375.1 Bathyarchaeia archaeon
GGTCTAAGCAGTGGAAGACCTGAAAGCCGCAGAATCGTAAGGAGTGGGCTGCGAAGGAGCTTGGCTGGCTTTGGCTAGTCGAGAAACCTACACTCTTAAACTGATCACGCGCAAGCGAGGTCGGCTACGGTGATCTCGCTTGGGTAACTCAATTCTTTGTTAATAATCATCATATGGAACTAGCTCTGTTCTCCATATCCTTATCCTCAGCTCCACCTGACTGAGAAGAAAGAAAAAGGGAGTGCGCTTGATGTCTCCCGTTTCTCTTGGGTTCGAATCCCGTCTACCTCACTAACTAATTCACTTATCGGAGGTGCGTTTTAGTTCATCTTGTTGAGTGAACTAAACCTCTGGGAGGCTGATAACTGAAATAATAGATCAAGGTTCCTGCGACTCTAATCTTCCCTATCTCCTCAAGGTCAGAGATATATCCCTTGATGGTAGCGAGCCTAAAACCCCATTTCTCATAATAGATACTCAACAACTCCCTCATCTCAATTCCATTGTTACCCGCTTCTTCAATGGTCTTCAACATCTCATCCATTCTATCCTTAACAGACAACGAGCGCCCCTCAATCAAAATATGTAACTTGGATTATAAATTTCTAATAATTCTCACGTGTGTGAGGCGTCAAAGTGACGCAAACCTTTCTTCGTAACCCTCGAGATATATTCCAAAATAATACTCCCATTTACATACGCTTCCTCCATAGCCTTATCCTCAATTCCACCCGATACTCAACCGTGAACATGATTGGTTGATTTGGCTGGGATTCAGGCAACTTACACATCGGGAAGAATTTAAGTAAAATTCTCTTCACTTATCTAGTTAAATCTCTACATGCTTCACCCATAATCGATTAGAGATGACTGAGGATCACCCTGAGAGCCTCGAGGAGCGGGTCTTCAAATCATTGAGCAACGAGAAACGGAGAGAAATCATACGGTACCTTGGCGAGAGACGCGGAGCAAGGTTCAATGAGGTGAAGAAGGACCTTAACTTTGAGGACGGTGCCTCGCTGACATACCACTTGGCCTCCCTCGACCCCCTGATAACACAGGGGGAGGATGGTTATGGGCTCTCGTCTGCTGGTCGGGACGCCTACAGTTTGATGAATAAAATCACTTTGGTTTCCAAAGCAACTGTCATGATAGGCTCCGTTAAGAGGCAGGTCGCGGCTATGATAATAGCGAATGCCATCCTATGGGCTGCTGCTATACTGAGTATACGTCTCAATGAAGGTAACTTACAGGGAGCCACTCTCTATAGCTTCTCTGTACTTTGGTTCATTAGCAACATTTTCCTCTACGCCATTTCTCAACGTTTAAGTAGAATCTCGAGATAGAACGCGGATTTCGTACGCTCGTCACTTAACAGCAAGCTACCTTCGACGACTCAACATCCTCATCCTGAGTTCCACCCGATACTGAACCATCATTACGCACGCTATCGCGCATGAGTATATCGACAAAATGGCAGCATTTTTGGTTTATGTGCTAGTTAATGAAGGCCCCTATACATGGGATCCCCATTTATGATAGAACTTATAAAAGAGTGCGTTGATTAGTGTGGTGCTCAGCCGGAGGATATACCGCCGGAGATGGGGCGAACATTATGGGTAAGACAAGCCAAGGATTACGAAGGAAGAGCAGGGCCGTCCTCACGAAGAAAGTCAGGGAGCGCGGTAAGATGCCGCTTACGAGGCTTCTAACGGAGTACAACGAGGGCGAGAAGGTCATCATAAAGATCGACCCAGCCATACACAAGGGTATGCCCCACAAGAGGTTCCAGGGACAAGTCGCCACAGTCGTGGCTAAACGCGGGAAAGCGTATGTACTAGAGATCCCACAGACTAAGATCGTCAAGACCATCATAGCACTACCCCAGCATATCAGGAAGCACGTAGACTGAGGGGTTTATTCCATGTCCGTGGTTGAGAAGAAGGAAATAACCGTCGCTGAGGCTAAGGCACTTTTAGAGACTAAAGCCGAGGAGTTAGATCCGCTCCAGCGGAGGGTCCTCGATTACACGATCCGATTCTCCAAGACGGAAAGCGGGGAATCCGAAAAGCTAGTCTCCGAACTCATGGAGAAGGGAAGCATTGACAGGCAGCTCGCTGTCCAATTGGCTA
>JBGPRA010000275.1:0-2092 GCA_041489375.1 Bathyarchaeia archaeon
AGAGAAAACTTAAGAGTATGAGTAAGAGAGCGTATGATGGCCTGCGGAACTAACTGGGATGCTGCCCGGGCACCGTGTGCTCTGAAAACGTTCTCATAGGAGCGCGCGCCTCTGGACGATATGTAACACTGCAGTACCATTCACTTGGGGGAAGTTTGGACCTATAATTGAGGAGTATAAGAAGAGAGGGGTATACTACCAGCACACATATGAGTACTTTGAGTACCTCGCATATGAGTTGTCGAAGATCATGGCGAAGACTGACCCTGCATACAAGATGCCATTGATATACAAATCTGATGAATACTACCGCAAGTTCAAGCGGAGAAAGCTTCCATTCGCTTCTCCATAGCCTTATCCTGAGTCCCACCTGATATTCAACCGTGATTTAATGGTTGATATTGCTCTGCTCCAGTCCATCTCCTATATGGCTGGGGCATTAGGAGTCTGTGTAGCGGCAATCTACTACGTGATGACGCTGAGAACTCAGCAGACGAACCTGAAAACCACACTGGAAACCAGACAGATGCAACTCTACATGCAGGCACTCCAAGAGACTCGAACCAGAGAGTTCGTCAGAGATTGGATCGAGATAACATACCATCAAAACTTTAAGGACTACGAAGATTGGCGGTCGAAATACGGCCCTAGCGTGAACCCAGACTCATACACAGCCTGGGTTCACGTCACACAGCTCTACCAGGGGATAGGCTTCCTCGTTCAAAGCAACGTACTCGACTCAGAGACGCTCTCAAAGTACATTCAGCCAAGGTCGTTTATCTTCCTCTGGGAGAAGATCCAGCCCATAGTCAAGTACCACAGGGAGAAGCTGTACCCGTCAGCGTACGATTCCTTCGAGTATCTTGTCAACGAGCTGAATACTTTGTTAGAGCGTAGCAAAGAGCAGGCAAAAAACACGTAAGATCAATGCAGCTGTCTTGGCAACTTATTCAAGTGTCCCTGACGTCATAATTGTTAACTAGAGCCGCAAATAAACTGTAGTTAGTGGTTATATGCCCCTCGTTGAAATCGCAGTGATGAAGGATTACTTTTCCAAGGAGGAGAAGAAAAAGCTGGCGAAGGTCGTCAAGGACGTCGTTATGGACGAGATTAAGGCTATGAGAAACCAAACGATATCCACCTGGGTGTTCGTAAGAGAAATCGATGTCATGGAAAAATCCGAATAACTCGACGTACGCGCCAAGCGAATGAACACATCACCCGAAGAAGTAAAGCCACAGAGTATACACTGCGATGTTAATCGCCGTAACTACCACGCCACGCTTGAGGAAGGAGGTGAAGCTAAAGGACTTCCCCGTCCAGTTCTCAGCGGCCTCGATGATTATCACGTTACTCGCGGCTCCGAGTATCGTCAGATTACCCGCAATCGTTGACCCCGAGGCGAGTGCCAGCCAAGCATACCTGTGACTCCCATCGAACCCCAGGCCCTTCATCACATCTATGTAGAGCTTCACTAATGGTACGTTGCTGAATACCTGGCTGAGGACCGTACTGAGTAACATGATGTTCACTATAGCTGAGCCCCTATCCATGGGGCTCGGAACCGGGAGTAAGTCGAGGAAGATCTTAGCGGCGCCCGACTGCCAGAGGCCCCCCATGAGTATAAACATCGCCATGAAGAAGACTATGCTGCTCCAATCAACCTGTTGGAGGAGAGCCCTCTTCTCCACGGTGAAGGCAAATAATGGAACTGAGGCAAGGAAGGCCACGATGCCAAGGTGCTCCGTGTGAGCCAACCCTAGTAACCCGAGGACGTCGTTGAGGACGAAGCCTCCGACGGCCAGTGCGAGGCAGCACCCGGAAACCTTGGCTAGAGTCATGTTAGTGATGTGCTCCTCCTCGATGACAACCATCTGCCTATCGGAACCTTTCCCTTCTCTCTTGAGGGTGAACCAGAGGAAACACGCGACTACTGCGAGGTTAATGAGCGTGGGAACCGCTAGCGTCCCTACGAAACTCAGAAAGGGTGATCCGATGCCCGACTGGCTTGCTATGAGCATGTTCTGAGGATTCCCAATCGGCGTCATCACGCTCCCCACCGTGATCGAGAAAGCTAAAGCGATCAGGAGAT
>JBGPRA010000276.1:0-2084 GCA_041489375.1 Bathyarchaeia archaeon
AGGGGTGGACCTTGAAGGCTCATAAAAGAGTCCTTGACGTCTTATTGGCTGCACTACTGGAAATTCGACGACTACGTCCGATAAACCTCTAAATTAGCTGGTTTTCCCCGTATTTCTCTTTCAAGAAATTTAACTTAGTAGTCGTTAAATCGCAATGTCGCATATTCTGACCTTGTGAAATCATTAGGTCGTGTAGACTTCGGGCTGCAGATCGAGCCCCAGTACGGATTCAGCTACGAAGGTATTAGAGGGATCGCTGCTGAGTCCGAGAAGTTAGGATTCGAGTCCCTCTGGGTCTCCGATCACTTCTTTCTCTCCCCAGAGTCAGCGGAAACGCCATGTCTAGAGTGTTGGACGACCTTAGCGGCCCTTGCACGAGACACGTCACGGCTCCGCCTAGGCGCAATGGTGGCGTCGCAGAGCTATAGGAACCCTGCCCTATTGGCGAAGATGGCAGCTAGCATCGATAATTTGAGCGGGGGGAGGCTTAACTTCGGCGTCGGCGCGGGATGGAAGGAGGTTGAGTATAAGGCATACGGCTATCCCTTCCCGTCGCCGGACACTCGGATAAGGCAGCTAAACGACTCGCTGGAAATTGCGAAGAGAATGTGGACAGAGGAGAGAGCAACATACGTGGGTAAGTACTACAAAGTAAGTGAAGCCCTCTGCGCCCCGAAACCCGTTCAAAAGCCGTATCCACCCATCTGGATCGGTGGCACCGGTAGTTTCACCCTCAAGATCTCAGCTCGTCACGCTGACGCCGTAAACTTTGCATGGACTATTCCCATCAAACAGATCAGATCTAAACTTGAGGAGTTCAAGGGATACTGTGAGACTAGGGGGAGGGACTATTCGAGAATAAGGAAGTCGGCTGGACTCATGATCACCATAGCAGAGGACGAGGACGCCCTCAAGGAGAAGCTCATGTATAGGGAGGCTCATAGAAATACCCCCTATATGAGGTACCTCAGCAAACAGCCAGCTAACCTTGTTGGCACCACTGAGCAAGTCGCTGCCCGCATGAGGGAGTATATAGGACTCGGTATCGACCACTTTATCCTTAGATTCCATTATGGAGAGGAAATTGAAGGGATGAGGCTCTTCACTGAAGAGGTGCGGCCCTTCCTCTAGCCGATGACTATTCTGTTTGGATCGATCTCTTCCCTCAAGAGGCGCAGCTCCTCAGTACTCGGCTCACCTGTCATCGGGACTATATCAGGGACTATGAGCTTGAACCCTGTATTGTCGATAATATCCTTAACTGAGACGCCTGGGTGGGTGGATACGAGGGTCATTTTCTTCGACTCATTATCGAAGCCCATGACGCCGAGTTGGGTTATTACCCTGTACGGTCCCGTATTTCTCGGTAGACCCGCTTTCTCCCTTGCCCCAGGTCCTGAGAGGTAGCCAGGAGTTGTGAGGTAATCGAGCTTTTCCACGAATTTGCGGGTGTCCTGGCGCATAAGGACGATTGTGCGATGGCAGAGGCTACCGAGGTCGTTGGTGCCGCCACTCCCTGGGAGGCGTGTCTTGGGTTTGTCGTGGGGACCTATGCAGGTGGTATTGAGGTTTCCGTACTGGTCTACCTGTGCTGCGCCAAGGAACCCGTAGTAGATGTGGCCGAGTTGGGCGCAGCTCATCACGTAATCCATGCTAGCCGCCATAACCGCTTTGTAAAAGGTGCGGCTATCCCCTACGCTAATCGGGATCGCGGGGATCTTTGGTCCGACGCCTCCTGCCTCGAAAACCACGAGGAGGTTTGGGGCGTGAGTCCTCTGAGCAAGCATGGAAGCCACAATTGGGAGACCTGTACCCACAAAGACTGACTTACCATCTTCTAAGATCCTTGAAGCAGCGCACGCCATCAACTCAGTAGGATTATAGGCCGTCGCAGTCACCTCTTCGCCCATGGTACCTTGAGGGGTTCCTCCAGCCTCTCAAGCCTCCACAGATATTTCATCTTCGCCTCACCACCAACTAGAGAGATATATTCCGCGAAGTTGTCGACGGGGTAGACGTACTTGTCGAGATATCGCTTCACCCCTTCCTCGCTTCTGCTTAGGCTCAGCCACTCGGCCATGTGC
>JBGPRA010000277.1:0-2072 GCA_041489375.1 Bathyarchaeia archaeon
CGGTGTCGACACCGTTGAACATGGTTACTTACTCGACGATGAATGCGTCAAATTAATGTTGGAACACGGAACCTACTATGTACCTACCTTTGCCTTAGTAGAGGTCTACAAGAAAGCACTCGCGAATCCATATGACATGCCTGAATATCGTCTGAGAAAGCAGAAAATGTGTTTGGAAGCTATGCCTAAGAGTCTTATGAAGGCCTATAAAGCTGGTGTAAAGATAGCAACAGGTCCAGATTACTTTGGCGCACCCTTAAGGGAACATGGTGACAACGCGGATGAGCTATTAGCGATGGTCAAATACGGCATGAAGCCAATGGATGTAATCGTCGCAGCCACCAAGAATGGAGCCGAGTGCATAGGTATACAGGATAAGGTCGGAACACTTGCAGAGGGTAAAACAGCCGACATCATCGCTTTACAAGGTGATCCCCTAGGAGAGATCGAGGCTGTGAAGAAGGTCTGTTTCGTCATGAAGGGAGGAACGATTTTTTACAAAACCGTTTAGATTGTCTCTCAGGCTCTAGATGCTCACCGAATACCTCATTTAAACCATAGTCAAGTAATTCTCAGGGTTAAGTATGTTCGACTTAGTAATCAGGAATGGTAGAGTCTTTACGGGAGCTGGTAATCCGTGGTTCAAATCAGACGTGGGTGTCAAGAAGGATAAGATCGCTAAGATAGGCTCAATCGAGAGCCCAGCGAAGGAGATCATTGACGTTAAGAGCCAAGCAGTGTGCCCCGGATTCATAGACCTCCATGACCACAGCGACTTCACCATCCTAGCGAACAGGGATGCCAACAGCAAAGTCCACATGGGAGTAAGCACCACCGTGTTCCCGAGCTGCGGCTCAGGGGCTGCACCCCTCAGCGAGAAGATGAAGGAGGACGTGCTACGCGAGGCACCCTTCCTCAAAGAAGTAGGCGTGGATGTAAACTGGACCACAGTTGAGGAATACCTGACCCGCCTGGAGGAGAGCGGACTCTCCATCAACGTCGCGCCTCTGGTGGGGTTCGGCTCCATCAGGGAGTACGTCATGGGCATGGAGATGAGGTTCCCGACGAAGACGGAGCTCAGAGCCATGAAGAGGGAGGTAACCAAAGCTATGAAAGCGGGGTGCAGAGGCATCACCACTGGACTCCGCTACGACCCCCAGAGCTACGCGGCTACAGAGGAAGTCATAGAGCTCTCCAAGGTAGCCGCAAAATACGGTGGCTTCTACACGAGCCACATCCGAGACGAGGGCGACAGGGGTAATCCCTTGGCAGCGGTGGAGGAGATCATTAGGATCGGCAGGGAAGCAGGCATACCAGTGAACATTAGCCATTTCAAGGTATTATCCAAGCGCTTCTGGGGCTTAGCACCCAAGCTCATTGATATGGTGGAGAAGGCCCAAGCCGAAGGTATCCGAGTCACCGCGGACCAGTACCCATACAACGCCAGCGGAACCGGACTACAGGCGTGGATACCGCCCTGGGCTAACGAAGGCGGCAACGAGGAGCTATTGAAGAGGCTCAGAGACCCCGAGACCACGGAGAGGATCAAGGCAGGCCTCGCCGAGTCAATGGAGGACCGCGGAGGACCCGAGAACGCCCTCATCAGTAGCTACCCCCTCGACGCCGGTATGGTAGGCCTGAACGTAGCGCAAGTAGCCAAGAATTGGCGTATGGATCCCCTCGACGCCGGCATTAAACTGCTCAGGGACCACCTAGAGGCCATCCTCTCGGGTAGGGTGAAGGGCGGCTTCAGCATAGTGAACTTCAACCAGAGGGAGGAAAACGTGGAGCTCATAATGAGGCAGCCATGGGTAGCCATAGGCACCGATGGCCGCGTCCACAGCCTAGGCGGCGTTCTTAGGAGGGACATGCCGGCTCCCCACCCAAGGTTCTACGGGACGTTCCCACGAGTCCTCGGTCTGTATACCCGCGAGAGGGGGGTGCTGACGTTGAGTGATGCGGTGCGTAAAATGACGAGTCTCCCGGCTCAGATTCTGGGTCTCAGGGACAGGGGATTCTTGGCGCCCGGCTGTTACGCGGACATAACTGTGTTTGACCCTGAGACAATCATC
>JBGPRA010000278.1:0-2043 GCA_041489375.1 Bathyarchaeia archaeon
ACTTTAAGGGTGTAAGCAGCCTCGTGGTCATGTCGAAGAAGAAGATTTCCGGAATAGTTACTGAGAAAGACCTCTGTATGAGGGTAATGGCGAAGGGTAGAGACGCAGAGAAGGTAAAAGTTATTGAGATTATGTCTCAGCCAGTCATCATTGTTAGGCCCGACATGTCGCTTGAAAACGCTGTTCAGGTGATGTTGATGCAAGGTATCAAGAAGTTGCCTGTCCTAGGGGGTGAGTTTGGGGAGGACCTTGTGGGCATCTTATCGCTTACGGATGTTGCTATGCTGTATCCCGCGATCTATGCGACTATGAAGCAGCTTCAGGAAATCCAACCTTTGCCATTAGAGAAAGGTATCGATTTTTATATATGCTAATAATGCTAGCTAGTCTTGGTATAAAGTAAATAAGCTGGGATCTAGCCCACTTTAATTTGAGAAGACCTTTTAGATCTTATTACTAGTCGCTGCTGGCGTTTGCCTCGCTTATCTGAATCGATGCTGTTGGATAAAGGGCGACCTTGGCTTGGGAGCCATGTGTATCCTCCATGAGTTTAAGAGCTTCTTTCCACGTTTTCACCCATTTGGAGCCTTCGCCATAGTAGTGTTCGTCGGCTTTCATTAGGCCACTGGGTGAGACGCAGATTACTCGACCCATCTTCCAGGGCTTTTTGACGTAGACGTCTGGTTTCCATCCTTGGCCGCCGTAGTCAGTGCCGAACCTACCATTGTAGAAGTGTACGCGGCACCCTTCGGGTGTGTAGAGGAGGTAGACCATGTCTCCTCCCTCCCTAACAGACTCGAGGAGGATGTGGTAGGCTTTGTAGCCCTCATTGGCCATCGGGTAGGTGTTGCCTATGCTTATGTCTGCGTTTGGGATGACCTTTGTGACATAGTGGGCTCGGGCGCGTCTGACGCCTTCGCGATGAGCCTTAATCATGTCGCCGGAGACTAGGTCGCAGGCGTTAGAGTCGGCGTTGAGGAGAGCATGAACGACGAAATCGAGGCCCGCTTTCTGTGCGGCCTCCTCGGAGTCAAGTCGGCGCTCGTTTCCGCTGACCTTTCCAGGGTCGGTTCCCTTTTTTATCGCGTGATTGGGACTGATGGACTCCACAGCAGCGACGCCTGGAAGGATCATCTTGCTGCCGCCTCCAAACCCGAAGCCAAAGTGGGGCATGATACTGCTTATGGCGACCTTTAGGTCGCATGTCATGACCTCCTTGTTTATGAAGATCGGCGTTCCGCGGCTTGTCTTACCAAGGTCGACGAAGTTCTCGTAGGGGTTGTGGTTGAAGACAAGGTGTTTTGCGCATATTTCCTCGCTGAGTTTTTTCTGGAAGTCGAAGAGCATCCGTCCAGTGTGGGCACCTGAGGCCATCATAAAAACGATCTGGTTCTCAGCTAAGCCACCTCTCCGGAGTTCGCCTAGTACAGAGGGAAGGATCTGGGTAACCTTCGTGGGGCGGGTCATATCGTCGAATATTATGACGCATTTCCGTTTTCCTTTAGCGATCTCGCTGAGGGGCTTTGTGTCGAGTGGATTCTGGAGTTTTTCTACGATCTCATTAGGCGTGAGGGCCTTAGCGTTGTGGCCCTTCATCTTTTGAACGTTAACGTCCCAGTTGTCTGGAAAGGATAACTTTTCCAACTTCCAACCATACCACTCCCATGCAGGTACGCTGATGGACTTCATGGATAAGACCAGCATCGCTGTCCCTTAAAGACATAATCTTGCAAGAAACGTTTCAAGTGGGATGGCATTAAATAGATTGCCAAATAATGCATTGATAGAGTCAGAGTGTAAGGGACCGCTAAAGATATCAGGTGAGGATTCGCATCTATTCTTGGGGATGATGGTTGGAATATCCTAAAGACCTGAGGAGGGAGTTTCCGAAAGTCTTCGATAGGGCCTATGAGCAGATGCGGAAGTTCCGCCTTGTCAGAGATATAATGACGCCAAAGGTCATCACCATCACGGAGGACAAAACCATGGGTGACGCGGCTAGGGTGATGGGCGAGAAGCATATCGGTAGCCTAATCGTCGTCG
>JBGPRA010000279.1:0-2025 GCA_041489375.1 Bathyarchaeia archaeon
AGAAGTATGCGCCGCAGCTCACCGTCGAGGGTGGGAAGAGCCTCATAGTCACCGGGGGGAGATCGAGTGGGCCCATGGAGCCCATGAGGGAGTTCTACGACACCGCTGAGAGGCTCAGGCTGATGGATGAGACGGGGGTGGATGTTCAGATCATCTCAGTAACGCCTGGGAACTTCTGTTACGAAGCGCCACACGAGGCGGGTCTGGCGATCGCTACGGCGCAGAACGACGCGATTGCCCGTATAGTAGAGGAACATCCTGATCGCTTCGTGGGTTGTGCGACGGTGCCGCTACAAGACCCGAGGGCTGCAGTTGGGGAGCTGAATCGTGCTGTTAAAGACTTGGGGTTCACGAGCGTGGAGATCGGGACGAACGTGGCTGGGATTAACCTCGATTCTTCGGAGTTGATGTTGTTCTACGCTGAGGCGGAGAGGCTGGAGGTGCCTATCGTTGTGCACCCGAGTAACAATGCGGGTGCGGACAGGATGGTGAGATATTACCTAGGCAACATAGTTGGGAATCCCATGGAGACGACCCTTGCTATAGGTAGTGTCGTCTTTGGCGGTGTGCTTGAAAAGTTTAAGAAGCTCACGTTCTGCTGGTGTCACGGCGGGGGATTCTGGCCATACCAGATCGGGCGGTTCGACCACGGTTATGAAGTGAGAACCGAGCCCAAGGTCAATATCAAGGCGCTGCCTAGCAGCTATGTAAAGCGGATGTACTACGATACGATAACCCATTCAGAGGGTGCATTAAACTATCTGGTCTCCTCGATGGGGGCAGATAACGTCCTCTTCGGCACAGATTTCCCATGGGACATGGGAGACTACGACACCATCCCCATGATCAGGGATATTAAGGGCATTGATACAAGGGACAAAGCCAGGATACTCGGCGAGACAAGCACCAAGCTCTTCAAGATTAAGAATTGAACGTAGCCCGATGTTAGTACTGTTATTAAACAACCCTTCGGTTATCACTTGATTGAAATGAAATTCTACCTGACTGGGCTAGGAAATCTCGCCGAGAACCAAAGCTACATCACGAAGTCAATAATTGAAGCGGATCACCTCGGCTTCGACGGGGTGCTGATGCCCGACCACTACATGTGGGGAAACGAAATAGGACACAGCATGAAGAACCCCTACGGCACATTGGAGACGTGGACGACTCTCAGCTACCTCGCCGGTAAGACTGACCGAATCAGCCTAGGGACTCTTGTAACTCCACTGGGGCTGAGGCACCCTGGGATGCTAGCGAAGATGTTGGCGACGCTGGACAACCTCTCGGGTGGGAGGGTGGTCCTCGGGGTTGGGGCGGGGTGGAGTCAGGTCGAGTTCAGGGGCTACAGCAGCTGGCTTGAGCCCGCTGATAGGGTGGCTAAGACTGTGGAGGCGTTGAAGGTGATCCTCGCCCTCTGGTCGGAGGAGAGTGTTACCCACCACGGCAGGTTCTACGACCTAGATGGAGCCGTGCTCCTCCCTAAGCCTGTGCAGGCTCCCCATCCGAGGCTCCTTTTTGGGAGTGAGGGGAGGAGAATGTTGAAGATGACTGGGCAGTATGGCGACATCTTCTATGTGCCGCCTTGGGCTCAGGCGAAGGCCGGAGAGATGATAACAAAGGTGAAGGAGGCCTCTGAGAAGGCGGGGAGAAAGACGCCTGCGCTGATGCTTGGTATTATGGACTCAAGGGCGTACAACGTCTCCGAGTACGTAAAGGGAGTCGAAGCAGCAGCCAAGATGGGGGCGGAGTATTATACAATTGCATTTCCGAGGGATGACTCTACTTCAATGAGTAGATACTCCGACGAGGTCATGTCCTCCTACATATGACCTTCATTATCTAGCGTGCGAAAACATCATCACTCATGGATATATCCCCCTCGGTGAGCGCGCGCTATCTGATTTGGAACCACGGTCCCCCAGCCGCCTCGTGTTTATAGTTTCGATTGTTATGTGCTTTGTTTTTATTAATATTAACCAGAGTCTTTTCATTGAAAACGCAAAAGATAAAATTGTTTGGATA